>DATGEV010000280.1:0-9573 GCA_035309885.1 Sphingomonas sp. | reverse complement strand
GATGACGTTCGGCCTGCTCGCCTTTGCCTGGCATCGATCGCAGGGCAATCCTGCTTCGCTGGTGCTGGGGATCGGCATCGCTGCGGTGATGGCCGCGATGGCGCGCGAAAGGCTGGTGCTGCGCCTGCTGGGCGATGGCGCGCGGGCACCGGCCTGGGGCGCGGACGTCGATGCGCTGGCGCTGCTGTTCGTGCCCTTCGCGCTCGCCCAGCAGACCTTGGCGGGGTTGGCC
Source organism: Sphingomonas sp. (assembly GCA_035309885.1). Lineage (GTDB taxonomy): Bacteria > Pseudomonadota > Alphaproteobacteria > Sphingomonadales > Sphingomonadaceae > Solisphingomonas. The sequence goes on along the minus strand of DATGEV010000280.1, from coordinate 9,341 downwards.
GCGCTTGGCCTCTACGCGGCGGGATCCTTCGCGATGGTGCAGCATCGACTGGTGAAGCAGGCCCGCACGGAAAGCTGACGCGCCCACCGTTTCGGCACTGGCATATTTAGGCGGGCGTTAACGACGTCGCGCTATCCCTGATGGCATGTCTGTTCTGCAGCCAGGGTCGATCATGCCTGCCGCTTCCGGTGATGCGCTTCTGTCTGCCGCTCATGGCGCGGAGGCGCTGCTGGGCGATCGTGTCGCGGCGGCGGGCGTGGAGCTGGCGCGTCCGGCCGCCTTCGGCATCGACGACGAGGCGCGCGCTCGCTCGGCTCACCTGATCCGCGCGACGCTGAACGTGGCCGAACTCATGCTACGCGCCGCCGAGCCGATGCTCGATGTCGGGCTTCCGGGCGAAGTCGCCGATCGCTTTGTCGCGGCCGGCCTGCTTGCACGATCGGGGCTGGCGGCTGCCGCGCTGGTCCGCGCCGAGGAGCATCGTCTCTCGGCCGCGCTCGTGCGTGGCGCCGGTGACATCGAGGGGCCGGGGGCCGAGCGGCTCGATCCGATCGGCGGGGATTTCGCGGGCGAGAGTTTTGCGGTGCGCGCAGCCGAGGCGGCGCGGACCGAGCGCACCGGCGATCCGTTGCTGCCGCTCCAGGATATCGCGGTCGAGGATCGCCACGCCTTGTTCTGGCAGGTGGCCGCCTGCCTCGCCGACGATGCATTGGCCGATGGAGCCCCCGAGGACGCGCTGCACCGCGCCGCCGGGGCGGCTGTCGCTCGCGCGCTGGCGGGAATCGATGATGGTGAGGGCATCGCGCCGGCCGCCATGTGCCTCGCGCGCCGCTTGGCGGAGTCGAGCCAGCTCGATGATGCGCTGCTCGCCGGCACGCTGGCGGCGGGTCGGGTCGCGAGCCTGGCGGCGATGTTGGGCGTGCGCGCCGGGATCGCGTTCGACGATGCGCGTGCGATGCTGACCGACGCGGCGCGCTTCGCGGTGTTGCTGCGCGCCTGCGACGTCGAGCGGGGAGTGGCCGCGGCGATGGTCCTGGCGCTGGCGCTCGGGTTGGATCGCGGCTTCGGGCCCGATCCGGCAGACCGCGCGGCGGCCATCATCGAAGCCTATGGCGCCTTGCTTGTCGAGCGCGCCCGCGCCGAGGTGCGCCGTGCCCGTCTCGAGCCCCATTATCGTGATGCGCTGGCGGCGCTGGCCGGTCGGTGATGCTCGCGCGCGACGACAGCCCCGTCCACGGCCGCGTGGACCGCGAGGGACGGCTGATCACCGCCGACGCAGCGCTGGCCGATCTCCACGCGCGCGCTGGCGGCGAGAAGGGCGGTCCGCTCGCGGTGCCGCAGCTTGCTGCGGTCGCACGGCTGGCGCGACGATTGGCGATTCCGATTTCCCGCGCGGTGCTCGCGGCCGATGGCGACGAGGATCTCGATCTTTGGGTGCGTGCGCGACCCGACGAGGAGGGAGTGGCGATCACGATCGACGGCTGGGCCCGCAACAGCGCGGCAGCGCCCCTGTCGGCGCCGAGTTCTGATTTGCGCGAAGTGGATTTCATGCGCGCCGAGGCCGACTGGGTCTGGGAAGTCGACGCGGCGCTGCGCCTCCTCTCGCTGTCGTCCGAAGGGATGGCGGCGCTGGTGGCCGATGGCGCGGGGCCTGCGCTCGGTGATCCGCTCACCCGGCTGTTCGTGCTGGAGGAAGCGGTCAGCGGTGGCCTGCCGCTGCTCGATGCGCTGGCAGCGCGCAGCGCCTTTGCCGAACAGATCGTCACATTGCGCGGCACCGACAAGCGTTTCCGGCTGGCGGGTGCGCCACTGCTCGATCGCCTCGGCCGGGTCATGGGATTTCGTGGTGGCGGTTCCGTCTTCCGCGAGGAAGCGGCACCCGAGCCGACACCTACGCCCCAGCCGGCATCGCTTGGCGAGGGCGGCAGCGCGTTCGCACGTCGGCTCGACAATGCTCTCCGCAGCCCGATCCATCGCATCGTCGCGACCGCCGAGGAAATACGCGAGCAGGACGAAGGCCCGGTCCGCGCCGACTACAACGCCTATGCAGGCGACATCGCCAATGCCGGACGCCATCTGCTCGGGCTAATTGACGATCTGGTCGATCTCGAGGCAGTGGAGCGCGCCGGGCTGGAGGTCGAAAGCGAGGCGATCGATATCGCCGATCTCGCACGCCGCGCCTCGGGGCTGCTGTCGGTGCGCGCCGACGACAAGGATATGCGGATCGAGCAGCCCGAACTCGTCGAAGCGCTCGATGCGATCGGCGACTTCAAGCGCTCGCTGCAGGTGCTGGTCAACCTCATCGGCAACGCGGTGCGCTACGGCCCGGAAGGATCGACGGTGCGCGTCTCGGTCGAGAAGCGCGGCGACGTCGCGGCGGCGATCGTGGTCGATCAGGGGGGCGGCATCGCGCCTGCGGATCGCGAGCGCGTCTTCGAGAAGTTCGAGCGGCTGGGCGCGCGCGAGCCGGGATCGGGGCTCGGCCTCTATATCTCGCGGCGGCTGGCGCGCGCGATGGGCGGCGACATCGAGATCGAGAGTGGGGTCGGCGAGGGTGCGCGCTTCGTCTTCACCCTGCCTGCCGCCTGACGGCCCGCTCATTCGCCAACAAAAAAGGGGCGGCCATCGGCGTGGCCACCCCTCCTCTTGTCCGGATCGCCGGGATCAGCGCTCGCTGACGGGCACGTAGTCGCGCTGCGTCGGGCCGGTGTAGAGCTGGCGCGGGCGGCCGATCTTCTGCGCCGGATCGGTGATCATCTCGTTCCACTGCGCGACCCAGCCGACGGTGCGGGCGAGCGCGAACAGAACGGTGAACATCGTTGTCGGGAAGCCGATCGCCGACAGGATGATGCCCGAATAGAAGTCCACGTTCGGGTAGAGCTTCTTGTCGACGAAATACGGGTCGTTGAGCGCGATCTGCTCCAGCTCGCGGGCCACGTCGAACACCGGATCGGTGACGCCGAGCTTCGCCAGCACCTCGTTCGCGGTCTTCTGCATCACCGTCGCGCGCGGATCGTAGTTCTTATAGACGCGATGGCCGAAGCCCATCAGGCGGAACGGATCGTCCTTGTTCTTCGCGCGGGCGATATACTCGGGGATGCGATCCGGCGTGCCGATCTCGCGCAGCATGTTGAGCGCCGCCTCGTTGGCGCCGCCATGCGCCGGGCCCCACAGGCAGGCGATGCCGGCCGCGATGCAGGCGAACGGGTTCGCGCCCGACGAACCGGCGAGTCGCACGGTCGAGGTCGAGGCGTTCTGCTCGTGATCGGCGTGCAGGATGAAGATCTTGTCCATCGCCGCTTCGATGATCGGATCGATCTCGTAGTCTTCCGCTGGGACCGAATAGGTCATGCGCAGGAAGTTGCCGGTGTAGGAGAGGTCGTTCTTCGGATAGACGAACGGCTGGCCGATCGAATATTTGTACGCCATCGCCGCGATGGTCGGCATCTTGGCGATCAGACGGTAGCTGGCGATCTCGCGCTGCACCGGATCGTTGATGTCGGTCGAGTCGTGGTAGAAGGCCGACAGCGCGCCGACCACGCCGCACATGATCGCCATCGGGTGCGCGTCGCGACGGAAGCCGCGGAAGAACTGCGCCAGCTGCTCATGCACCATGGTGTGGCGCGTGATGGTGTTGCTGAAGGTCGCCAGCTCGTTCTTCGACGGCAGATCACCCTTGAGCAGCAGATAGGCGACTTCCATGAAGCTCGACTGCTCGGCCAGCTGGCCGATCGGGTAGCCGCGGTGGAGCAGCACACCCTTGTCGCCGTCGATGTAGGTGAGGCCCGACTGGCAGCTTGCCGTCGAGGTGAAGCCGGGATCGTAGGTGAACACGTCCGCGTCGGCATAGAGCTTGCGGATGTCGATCACGTCCGGGCCCACCGTACCCGACATGAGCCCATATTCTAAGCTCTTATCGCCGAGCGCCAGTTTGGCGGTGCCGTCAGCCATATCTTCGTCCTCCATCAAGGTCACCGCGGCGGCCCGAAGATCGGGCACGCGGCACCGTCAAATCATTCCGCCGCCTGAACTTGATCGGCGAGACGCGCAAGGCTCTCGTCCCGACCCAGCAGCAGCAGCACGTCGAAGATGCCCGGCGAGGTCGTTCGCCCGGTGAGCGCCGCACGCAGCGGCTGCGCTACCTTGCCAAGTCCCACGCCGGCCTCTTCGGCCACGCTGCGCACCGCCGATTCGAGCGCTTCGGCCGACCACTCCATGGGCTCCAGCGCGCGTGCCGTAGCGGCAAGCAGAGCCGCACCCTCGCCCGACAGGAGGGCTTGTGCGCGGTCCTCGATATCTAGGGGGCGAGTGCGAAAAAGAAAAGTCGCGCCCTCCGCCAATTCCAGCAAATCCTTGGCGCGAACCTTCAGCACGGCCATGCTGCGACGCAGAAGGTCCCGATCATTTTCAGTCAGTTCGCGGCCGATTTTGGCCGGCACGAACGGGGCAACCAGATCGGTGAGCCGTTCGTCGTCTGCGGCGCGAATATAATGACCGTTGAGGTTTTCGAGCTTCTTCTGATCCGTCCGCGCCGGCGAACGGCCGATGCCGGCGACGTCGAAGATCTCAATCGCGCGATCGCGGCTGACGATCTCCTCGTCGCCATGGCCCCAGCCGAGCCGCAGGAGGTAGTTCGAAAGCGCCTCGGGCAGGATGCCCATCTCGTCGCGATAGGCCTCGACGCCGAGCGCGCCGTGCCGCTTGGAGAGCTTGGCGCCATCCGGCCCGTGGATCAGCGGGACATGGCCGTAGGTTGGCACCGGCCAGCCCATCGCGCGGATGATACCGAGCTGGCGGAAGGCGTTGTTGAGATGATCGTCGCCGCGGATCACATGGGTGACACCCATGTCATGATCGTCGACCACGACGGCCAGCATATAGGTGGGCGTGCCGTCCGAGCGGAGCAGCACCATGTCATCCAGTTCGGAATTGCGGACCGTCACCTTGCCCTGGACGATATCGTCGATGGTGGTCTCGCCCTCGGTTTCGGCGCGCAGGCGCACGACGAAGGGTGCGCCTTCGGGCGCCTCGGACGGATCGCGATCGCGCCAGCGGCCGTCGTAGCGCAGCGGCAGCTTCTTTTCGCGCTGCTCGGCGCGCATCTGCTCCAACTCCTCAGGCGTCGCGAAGCACTTATACGCATGGCCCGACTTCAGCATCTGGTGCGCGACCTCGGCGTGGCGGGCGGCACGTTCGAACTGGAACACGGCGTCGCCGTTCCAATCGAGGCCGAGCCACTCCATGCCCGCCAGGATCGCGTCGATCGCCGGCTGGGTGGAGCGGGCGCGGTCGGTATCCTCGATGCGCAGCAGGAACTTGCCGCCGGTGTGCTTCGCCCACAGCCAATTGAACAGCGCAGTGCGCGCACCGCCGATGTGCAGATAGCCGGTTGGCGAAGGGGCGAAACGGGTGACGACTTGGACGGGGGAAGCCGCCGTGGCCGAGGAAGAACCGATGATGTCGTCGCTGCTTGCGCCCACGCGCGCTTTCTCCAAACTGGCCCCCCGATGGGGGATGTCGCGCGGGGCCCTAGCATAGCGTTTGAAGGGCGACAAACCGGCCGGGAAAAGGGCGGTTTTGGCGGCCTTCGCGCATGGCCGGCGCGACTCGAAGCCTGGCACGAGGCCGAACGCACGCAATTGCCGCTCTGGCTCCCGGTGGGCGTGGTGGCGGGCGTGGCAGCGCGGTTCTGGCTGCCGTCGCCGACGGCATGGTCGAGTGGGGCATCCCTGGGCGCGCCATGTGCCGGATCGCACCGACACCCGATAACCCACTCAGAACAATGACATCTGCGAACCAGGCAGCGGCGGCGGCCGGAACAGATCGGTTCTGAGCTCGTAGCGCCAGCGGCCGAGCCCATGCTTGCGGCAGGCGATCGCGACGCGCGTGCGGATCAGCTCCGCCCACGGCCCTTGCCCACGCATCCGGCTGAAGAAATCGGGATCATTGTCCCGCCCGCCACGGATCGACTGGATCGTCGCCATCACCTTGGCGGCGCGATCGGGGTGGTGCGCCTCCAGCCACGCACGGAACAGCGGCGCCACCTCGTGCGGCAGGCGGACGGGGATGAAGGACACGCTGCTCGCTCCCGCGTCGGCGGCTCGTTCGACAAGATGCTCTATCTCGTGATCGGTGATCTGCGGCACCACCGGCGCGATCGAGACATTCACCGGAATGCCCGCGTCAGCGAGTTTGCGCACCGCCGTCAGCCTCCGTTCGGGATGTGGCGCGCGGGGCTCCAGCGTGCGCGCGGTCTTCGGATCGAGCGAGGTGATCGAGATCGCCACCGCAGCCAGTCGATCCCGCGCCATGCCTGCCAGCAGATCGATGTCCGAAACGACCCGATCCGACTTGGTGGTGATGGTGAGCGGATGGCGCGTCTCGGCGAGCAACTCCAGACAGGCGCGCGTGATCCGATAGCGGCCCTCGATCGGCTGATAGGGATCGGTGTTGGTGCCAAACGCGATCGGCCGGCATTCGTAGCACGGTGCGGCCAACTCGCGGCGCAGCAGGTCGGCGGCGTCGGGCTTGGCGAACAGCTTGGTTTCGAAATCGAGCCCCGGAGAAAGATCGTGGAAGGCGTGGGTGGGCCGGGCGAAGCAATAGATGCAGCCATGCTCGCATCCGCGATAGGGATTGATCGAGCGATCGAAGGGGAGATCGGGCGAGCGATTGCGCGACAGGATCGACTTCGGATGCTCGATGGTGACGGTGGTGCGCAGCGGCGGCGGCGCGCCGTCGATCGTCTCGCGCGCATCGAGCCAATCGCCGTCCACCTCGCGGGCCGGCAGGCCGAAGCGCTGCGGCCGGTCGTTGAGCGGGGCGCCGCGACCTCCACGCTGCTCTGGAAACCGATTCGCCATTGACGCACGATAGATCAGACATAAGAACAAATAAAGAACATTGAAGGAGGTCGACGATGGCGCGGATCAACTATGTCGAATTGCCGGTGGCGGATGCAGACTTGTCCAAGGCGTTCTACGAGGCGGCGTTCGACTGGCAGATGACGGACTTCGGCCCGACCTACGCCGCGACGATGACCAGCGGCGTCGATCTTGGCCTGCAAGGTGACGCAACGGAGGCGACGCGCGCGCCGCTGGCCGTGATCGCGGTCGAGGGGCTCGACGATTGGCCCGCAAAGGTGACGGCGGCGGGCGGCACGATCACACGGCCGATCTTCGCTTTCCCGGGAGGCCGGCGCTTCCACTTCACCGATCCCTCCGGCAACGAGCTGGCGGTGGTCGAGGCGGATCACTGACCCTGCAGGCCCTCCCCGCAAAGGAAACAAAGCTAACGTCGAAGGCTCCTGAAGCCCGTCGTTCGCTGGACGGGGGTGGCAGCCGACCCGTCCACGACTTGCCCGTGAACTTCGATCGATGCCGCCGAAGCGCCAATTGCGACGAACCGTTTACCGCGCTCGGCGGGCAAGTGGTGGAAGTTAAGTTGCGGTAGCGAAACATGGGCGCCTATGAAGGGGCATCAACGCCGGGGGGCCGGGGAGGCCCCAAGGCCGGCGATGCGATCCGGCCTCGCGTCGCGTGTGGCTTCACCAGGCCGGAAGGGCAGGCTGGTGATGCGAAGCACAATCATCGCGGCGTTTCTGGCCGCGATCAGCAGCGCCGTGTTGGTTTCTTCCGCACATTCCGAACCGACCTTCGCTGTCTACAAGGGGGCGGGCTGCGACGGGCTCAGCCGGTTGCCCCGCTACCAGGGCCTTTTCGGTGTGCTCGGCGGCGTGGACGACTTCTTCTCGGCCAACAGCTGGACACAGATGCAGAGCAGCGCCCAGTGGGCGATGAGTTGCTGGAAAGGTCAGCCCTATCAATTGGCGCTTGGTGTTCCGCTCGTCGTCACGGGTGGGACGCTCAGTTCCGCTGCAGCGGGAGCCTATGATGCCCAGTTTCGCCAGCTAGGGACAACGATCGTTGCCAATGGGTATCCCAATGCCTTCCTGCGGCTCGGCTGGGAGTTCAACGGCAACTGGTATCCCTGGGGCGCGAACGGCAATCCGGCAGCGTTTAAGGCTGCTTTCATTCACGTTGCCGGCGTTCTTCGCTCGGTTCCGGGCTCGCATTTCTCCATCGTCTGGAATCCCTCGATGGCCACCGGAACCGTTTCGCCGGATACGCTGTGGCCCGGTGATGACGTCGTCGATCTTGTCGGCCTTGATGTGTACAATCAAAGCTGGCGGTCGCAGGACGTTGATCCCGTCGTTCGCTGGCAGGGGCATCTCACAGATAATTATGGGCTGAATTGGCTCGCAACATTCGCTGCGGCCCATCAGAAGCGTATCATCATTCCTGAATGGGCAACCGGTACCCGACCCGATGGGCATGGCTGGGGTGATGATCCGCTGTTCATCCACAACATGGCTGCGTGGATGCGGGCGAACAATGTCCTCTACCAGGCCTATTGGGATTTCACCGCGTCCGACTTCGACGGCACGATGTCCGCAGGCAAATTTCCGCTGACGCTGCAAGCGTACACTGCGGAGTTCAAGCACTGAGATTCCCTCGTCGATCCCCGTCCGCTACCGCTCCCTGAGCCGCGGCATCAGCTCGACGAAGTTGCAGGGGCGATGGCGGATGTCGAGTTGGGTGGCGAGAATGCCGTCCCAACCGTCCTTCACAGCTCCCGTCGAGCCCGGCAGCGCGAATAGATAGGTGCCACGCGCCACGCCTGCGCAGGCGCGAGACTGGATCGTCGAGGTGCCGATCTTGGCGTAGCTCAGCCAGCGGAACAGCTCGCCGAAGCCCGCAATTTCCTTGTCCCACACCCGCGCGAAGGCCTCGGGCGTCACGTCGCGACCGGTAAGGCCGGTGCCGCCGGTGCTGATCACGCAGTCGACATCGGGGTCCGCGATCCAGCCGAGCAGGCGGCCGGCGATCAGCTCTGCATCGTCCTTTTCGATCGCGCGATCGGCGAGGATGTGCCCCGCCGCAGTCAGCCGCGCGACCAGCGTGTCGCCCGAGGTGTCGCTGCTCGCGTCGCGTGTGTCGGACACGGTGAGCACCGCGATCCGCACCGGCTGGAAGGGGATGATTTCGTCGATCGCCATCTTGGTGCCCGGCATCAATTGGCGCGGCGCGGCGCGGGGTTGGTCGTGACGAAGGCCGGCCGCGCGCTGGTGCCGAAGCCGGGGAAGGGCGGCCACGCGCCCTGCGCCAGCGCCTTGAGGCTCGAAGTCTTCTCGCCCGACTGGCGCTGGTAGATCCAGTAGTTACGCAGCACCGTCGTCACGTAGCCGCGCGTCTCGGCATAGGGGATGCTCTCGATATAGAGCAGCGGATCGGTGTCGGCGCGGCTGGTGAGGTTCCAGCGCGCGACCGCGTTGGGGCCGG
>DATGEV010000279.1:0-2245 GCA_035309885.1 Sphingomonas sp. | reverse complement strand
GAAGCAGAAGGTGGCGGGCATGTGGCTCAACGCCGACAGCGCGCGCTTCCGTTCCGCCCCGTCCTTCTACGCGATCGCCACCTCGCGCCCGCTCGGCCGGCTGGTCGACGAGCGCACGGCCGCGATCTACGAGCTTGGGCTCAACAGCCTGCAGATGTCGCCCGCCTCCGGAGCCCCGCCTGAGGAACAGCAGCGTTTCGAGCAGGGGCTGATCAACCTCAAGCGCCGCGCCGGCCTCTATGTGCAGGACGCGCATGGCGTCGAGATCAGCGACGGCGTTCTCTATCGCGCGCGCATCGCCATTCCGGCGCGCGTGCCGATCGGGCGCTATGTCGCCGAAACCTTCCTGATCCAGGACGGCAAGGTGGTGGCCGGCGCCGTGCGTGAGGTGCGGATCGGCAAGTCCGGCTTCGAACGCTTCGTCGCCGACGCAGCCAACCGCTGGTCGATCACCTACGGCCTCGTCGCGGTGGCGATGTCGCTGGCGATCGGCTGGGGCGCGGGCGCGCTCTTCCGGCGAACCTGAGTATATGCTGAGCATTTGTTTACTCCTGCGTCCTAGGCTTGCGCCCACCCCGAACAGGAGCGCGGTATGGACGGTTCAGCATGGCGTGGCCTCGCGGATGACAATGTCACCGGATCCCCGGAAGCCCCGCAGCCGCAGCCGCTGGTTGAGATCGGTCGTGTCGTCGAGGTCGGCGGCGGGACAGCCCAGATCATGCTCGACGGCCCCAGCATCCAGCGTCTGCACGACACCGCCACTGGCAGCGTGGCACTCGCCGGCGAGGTCGGCGCACAGGTCAAGCTGCGCTCGGGTGGTCTGTGGCTGGTCGCCAATGTCCGCTCGCTCAGGCTGGAAAATGCCGGCAGCGACATGATCGTCGCCGACATCGACTTTCTGGGTGAGGGGTTCGCCTGCCCGGACACCGGGGCCATGAAGGGGTTCCGTCGCGGCGTGACGCGTTATCCGATGCCGGGCTGCCGCGTCTATCCGGCGAGTCAGGAAGACATGCGCCAGATCTTCGCCGCCGATGATCGGCCCCATATCGAACTGGGCACGGTCTATCCCACCGCCGACGTGCGCGGCGCACTCTACATCGATTCGCTGCTCGGGCGGCACTTCGCGCTGGTGGGCTCGACCGGCACCGGCAAGTCGACCAGCCTCGCGCTGATCCTGCACCGCATCTGCGAGCTCGCGCCGCAGGGCCATGTCGTGATGATCGATCCCCACGGCGAATATCCCGCCGCCTTCGAAGGCTATGGGGAGCTGTTCGACGTCGACAATCTCGCGCTGCCCTATTGGCTGATGAACTTCGAGGAGCATGCCGAAGTGCTCGTCACCTCCGAGGGCGCCGAACGGCAGCGCGACATGGACGTGCTCGCCAAATGCCTGCTCGCCGCGCGCCAGAAGAGCCGCGCCGCCGAGGGCATCGCCAAGCTCACCGTCGACAGCCCGATCCCCTATCTCATTTCCGATCTGCTCAACTTCATCGTGACCGAGATGGGCAAGCTCGATCGCGCCGGCGACACCGGGCCCTATATGCGGCTCAAGACCAAGATCGAGGAGATCCGGTCCGATCCGCGCTATTCCTTCATGTTCTCGGGCATGCTGGTCGCGGATACGATGGCGGCGACGCTTGGCCGCATCTTCCGCCTGCCGACCCATGGCAAGCCGATCTCGATCGTCGATGTGTCGGGTGTGCCCTCCGAAATCACCTCTGTGGTGGTAGCGCTGCTTTCCCGGCTGGTGTTCGATTATGCGATCTGGGCGCGTCACGAGACGCCGCGCCCGATCCTGCTCGTCTGCGAGGAGGCGCATCGCTACATCCCGTCCGACCGCATCACCGCCGGCTCCGCGGTGCGCAGCGTGCTCGAGCGGATCGCCAAGGAAGGCCGTAAATACGGCGTTTCGCTGGGCCTCGTCACACAGCGCCCGTCCGATCTCGCCGAGGGCGTGCTCTCCCAGTGCGGCACGATCATCGCGATGCGCCTCAACAACGAGCGCGACCAGGCGCATGTGAAGGCGGCGATGCCCGAAGGCGCGCGCGGCTTCATGGAAACCATCCCGGCGCTGCGCAATCGCGAATGCGTGGTGTGCGGCGAGGGTACGTCGATCCCGATGCGCATCTCGCTCGACACGCTGGAGGAGAACAAGCGCCCGGCATCGGGCGATCCGCTCTTCTCGGTGCTGTGGAAGCATTCCGGCGGCGAGGACGAGATGATCGGCCGCGTGATCCATCGCTGG
>DATGEV010000278.1:0-3655 GCA_035309885.1 Sphingomonas sp. | reverse complement strand
GGCAATATCAATCTGGGCACCGTAGCCGGCACGCTGTCGGGGAGCGTCGAGGCCGATCTGCTCTCCGGTGCGGCGAGCGGCCTCCAGATCGACTGCACGCCGGGGATGACGGTGAACATCTCGGCCGACAACGGCCTCCAGCCGCTCGCCGGAGTGCGCCGGCTGGCGATCGGCGGGGATCTGACCACGCCAATCCCCTACCAACTCTACGCCAACGGCAGCGCGACGCCGTGGACGACGCAGGCGATCCCGCTCGTCTTCCCGGTGGGCACCTCGCACCAGCTGCTGCCCGTGCACGCCAAGGCCACGCTGTCCGGATCGACCAAGGCCGGCGCGTACCAGGACACGGTTCACATCACGCTCGCCTGGTGAGGCGGCCTTGCTCGGGAACGATCGGATGACGTTTCGCCTGACCCTGCTCCTTCTCCTGGCCGCCTCGGCGCTGGCCGCGCCCGCGCATGCCGGCGCGGTGGTGCTGTGGCCGATCGCGCCGGTGATCAGCAGTGGCGAGCGCGCCACCGCGCTCTGGATCGAGAATCGCGGGCATGATCCGGTGACGCTCCAGATCCGTTCGTTTGGCTGGAGCCAGTCCGGCGGCGAGGACCAGTACGCCCAGCAGGACGAAGTGGTGTCGAGCCCGCCGATCGCCACCGTCGCCCCCGGCCAGCGCCAGCTTGTGCGCGTGATCCGCCGCGAGACCGGCACGACATCGGCCGAACATTGCTATCGCCTGCTGGTCGACGAGCTGCCGCCCCCCACAGGCGCCGCCCAGACCGGCGAGGCCACCGCGCATCTGTCGGTGCAGATGCGCTATTCGATCCCGCTCTTCACCTATGACGGGCAGGCCGCGGCTGATGCGCCGGTGCTGCGCGCGCGAACCGTGATCGTCAACGGCCAGCGCTATGCCGAAATCCGCAACATCGGCACGCACCATGCCCGGCTGGTCGATCTGCGCGTGGTGCAGGGCGCGCGCAGCATCACCGCCGCGCAGGGGCTGGCGGGCTATGTGCTGCCGGGCGCAACGATGCGCTGGCCGCTGCCGGCAAACGCACCGCTCAACGGCACGCTGCTGGTCAACGTCAACGGCACCGACACAAGCCTGGCACCGACAGCCTGAGCGGCGGCCGGCGAGCCCCCCATGCCATGCGGCGATCCCTCCCCCTCTCTCTCACCGCGCTGGGGCTGGCCCATGCCGGGGCGGCCGCCGCGTCGAGTCTTCCGCCGCCCGACCCCGCGCCCGCCGACCAGCCTCTGTTCGTCGAGCTGGTCGTCAACGGACGGGCATCGGGGGATATCGTTCCGATGACGCTGCGCGCCGGCATGACGCTGGTGAGCGCCGGCGATCTGCGCGCTGCAGGGCTTAGCGTGACCGGCGACGGCCCGATGGATGTCGCGCGACTGTCCGGGCTTCGCGCACATTACGACACCGCCGGCCAGGTGCTGGAGCTCGACGCCACGCCCGATCTGCTGCCTACCAGCCATATCGCCGGCGAGGCGCGCGATCGCAGCCCGGCGATCGCCAATGTCGGCGCGATGCTCAATTACGACGCCTATGTGCAGCGCTCGGCAGGCGTCACCACCTTCTCGCTGTGGACCGAGCAGCGGCTGTTCGGCCCGGCCGGCACCTTCTCCAACGACGGCACGCTGCGCGCCTCACAGGGAAGCGACCAACCGCTGCCGCAGGGCTATCTGCGCTACGACACACGCTATCGCTATATCGACGAGGATCGCGCGCTCACCTACACGGCGGGCGATCTCATCACCCGCTCGCTGCCGTGGACCAGCTCGGTCCGGCTCGGCGGCATCCAGATCGCGCGGGATTATCATGTCCGCCCCGATCTGCTGACCATGCCGTTGCCCAGCTTCGCGGGGAAGACGGCGGTGCCGTCTGCGGTCGACCTGTTCGTCGACGGATATCGCCAGCAGCGCACCGATGTCGCCCCCGGCCGCTTCGTGCTCGACAATATCCCCGTGGTGAACGGCGCCGGACAGGCCACCATCGTCACCACCGACGCGGTCGGCCGGCAGATTTCCACCACCATCCCCTTCTATGTCGCCTCGACACTGCTGCGGCCGGGGTTGCTCGATATCGCGGGCGAGATCGGCTTCCTGCGCCGCAATTATGGTCTGAAAAGCTTGTCCTACGGCGCGCTGGCGGCGAGCGGCACGGTACGGCGCGGGCTGACCCGGCATGTCACGGTGGAGGCCCATGGCGAGGCCTCGCGCGGGATCGCGCTGGCCGGCGGCGGGCTCGTCTGGTCACCAGGGCTTATCGGCACCATCACTGTCTCGGGAGCGGCGAGCCGCGCGGGTGGACGCACCGGTACGCTGTGGACGGTCGCCTATAGTTACGCCTCGCGCCGCTTCAGCATCGCCGCCGAACATGATCAGCGCGACCGCGCCTACCGCGATCTCGGCAGCTTCGATCTCGCCGCCGTCTCGGGCACCGCGCGCAGCGACCGCGTGATCGCCAGCGTCAACTTCGCGCGGCAGGGCAGCGTCGGCATCGCCTATCTCGACGGGCGGACGCTCGACGGCCCGCGCACGCGCATCGCCTCGCTGTCCTATGCGCGGTCGATCGGGCGCTTCGCCAACCTGTTCCTCAGCGCCGACCGGGATTTCAGCCGCCACAGCACCAGCGCGCAGCTCCGCCTGATCGTGCCCTTCGGCCGCAACAGCGTGAGCGGCGGCGTCAGCCACGATCCGGCACGCGGCACGCTGACCCAGCTCGACTATGCCCGGGCGATCCCGTCGCAGGGCGGCTTCGGGCTCAACAGCAGCCTCGCGGTGGACGATCGCGGGCGCAGCTATGGACAGGGCGAGGCGACATGGCGGGGCCGTGCCGTAGAGATCCAGGCCGGCGGCGCCTTCGCACAGGGGCAGAACTCGGGCTGGGCCAGCGCCACCGGATCGCTGGTGGTGATGGACCGGGCCTGGTTCGCCGCCAACCAGGTGACCGACGCCTTCGCCGTCGTCTCGACCGAAGGCGTAGCCGGCGTGCCGGTCTCCTACGAGAATCAGCGGCTGGGCATCACCGATCGCAGCGGCCATCTCTTCGTGCCGTCGATCAGCGCCTATCATCCCGGCCGTTTCGCGATCGACACGCTCGGCCTGCCGGTCGACCGCATGGCGACCACGATCGAGCAGCGTGTCGCGCTGCGTCAGGGAGCGGGCGCGGTGGTGCGAATGCCGGTCCGCACAGTGCACAGCGCGACGCTGCTGCTGGTCGATGGCCATGGCAAGCCGCTTGCGGCGGGGGGTGTCGTCGCACGGCCGGGGGCCGCAGCGGCCGAGGTCGGCTGGGACGGCATCGTCTATCTCGAAGACCTGCCCGCCACCGAAACCGCAATCGAGGTCACCCGTGCCGACGGCCGTCGCTGCCGGGCGCTCGTGACGCGGCCGGTCGGGGCTAGGCCGCTCGCCCGGATCGGGCCGGTGCCATGCCTGTGAGGTGCCTCCTCCGCGTGATGCTGGCGCTTCTGCTCGCGCTCGGCGGCGCCAGCGCCGTGCAGGCGATCTGCTCCACCTCCTCGCCCAGCGTGATCTTCACGCCGGGCTCGTCCTACGACGTGCAGGCGGGCGGGATTCCCAGCATCTCCTCCTCGGCGGGGCTATCCTGCTCCAGCCCGACGCTGAGCGTGCTGGGCAGCAGCTA
>DATGEV010000277.1:0-4366 GCA_035309885.1 Sphingomonas sp. | reverse complement strand
TGGCGAGCGAGCGCGGATGGCGGATTTCCGAGGCCGAAAGCGCGATCGGACCAGCACTTCGCCTAATCGCTAATCCGTTGTAACCCTCTCTTTACCCGCGATGGGGCATAGTGCTGACTAGGTTATTGAGTGCAAGGGGATCCGCCAGTGGCGATGGGAGCCGCCGAATTGGTTGACTGGGGAGTGTTCGCCCGTGTCCGCACGGAGCTGGGCACGGGGTTCGTTCGCATTCTCGGCTATTTCCGTGAGGATGGCGTCAAGGCGGTTTCCGCCATCGAACAGGCGATGCGCGAGCGGAGTGCCGCGGCGCTGGTGCTGCCGGCGCACACGCTGAAGGGCGAGGCGCGCCAGTTCGGTGCCGAGCCGCTTGCCGCGCTGGCCGAAGTGATCGAGATGACCGCGCGCCGCTGCGTCGAGGCCCGTGAGCGGCCCGACGAACTGATCGAACGCGTGGTGGAGCTGCGCCCGCTGTTCGATGCGACGCTGGGCCTGTTCGACCGCGAGGTGAATCCGCTGGTCGATCGCCGCCCCGCGTTCGGTCGAAAGCCCGCCGGCACCTTTGGCACCGCCCAGCGCTGATCCGGGGCGGGCAGCTCCGGCCGAAGCCTCAGTTTCCCGACGCGCCCTCTTCGTCGGCCGGCTTGGACTGGAGCTGCACATAGTTCTGGATTCCCATCATCTTGATGAGGTCGAACTGCTTCTCCAGATAATCGATATGCTCCTCCTCGTTGGCGAGGATCTTGAGGAACAGGTCGCGGCTGACGTAATCGCGCACCGATTCCGAATAGGCGACGCCCTCGCGCAGGGTCGGCAGCGCCTCCTCTTCCAGCGCGAAGTCGGATGTGAGGATTTCCTCCACCGTCTCGCCGACGCGCAGCCGGCCTAGCATCTGGAAATTGGGCAGCCCTTCGAGGAAGAGGATGCGATCCGCCAGCCAGTCGGCGTGCCTCATCTCGTCAATCGACTCGTGCCGTTCAAAGCCGGCGAGGCGCTGCACGCCCCAATTGTCGAGCATGCGATAGTGCAGCCAGTATTGGTTGATCGCGGTCAGCTCGTTCTTGAGCGCGAGATTCAGCAGCTCAATGACCTTGGCGTCGCCCTTCATGACCGGCCTCCCACGTTGTGGAACACCGGTTTAGCGCGGGAAGGGCGTTGCGCCTACTCCCCTAGCGATGTCAGGCGGCCTGATCCTCGGCGGAGATCATCTCGCGCACATATGGGACGCACTGGCCGCACCGCGGGCGACAGCCCAGCGAGGCATAAGCGGAAAGCGGATCCTTGCAGCCCGAGCGAACGGCTTCGCGTACTTGCCGTTCGCGCAGGGCATTACAAACACAGACGATCATGGGCCCTCCGTGGAGTCGGGAGCCCTTATATCGCTATTGAGATCCAGTCTCAATATCAGTTCGTCGCATCGGCTGCAGTTGACCGCGCGCGAGCGAACGCCATGCCCATTCGAACGGTCCGTATCGGAAGCGCGCGAGCCAGGGCGCGCTCCACAGCAGCATCATAGTCCAGGTGACGACCACGATCGGATAGAGCTCGGCGCGCCCGACTCGATCGAACAGCCCCAACCCCCAGCCGTAGAACAGGAAGGTCATGGCGAGGCTGGTGCCGAGATAGTTGCTGAACGCGGCGCGGCCGACGGCGGCGATGCGGCGGCGGAGCGGGCTGTCCGCAGCACCAATCCAGGCCAGCGCCAGTGCCGCCTCGGCGAGCGCGAGGATGGGGCGGAACAGCACGCCGCCCACCGTGCCCGCCGCGAAGGTGGTGAGTGTGTCGAAGCCGCTGTGGAAGCACAGCCAGCAGAGCGCGATGGTCGGCGGCAGGCCGATCGCGAATCCGATCGTGGCGGCGCGCGCATGACGGTGGCGGGGCCAGCCGCCGGTCAGGAAGCCCGCGCGCATCGCCGCCATGCCGATCAGCATGAAGGCCAGCGTCTCGGGCCCGTCGAAGGCGAGCAGGAAGAGCGGGCCGCTCAACCCCTCGCCGAGATTGTGCGCGACGAAGCCCGGCCAGGCGCCGCGCAGCAGCGCGACCTCGTGGGCGACCTCCTGCGGCCGTCCGACGCCGACACCCTCTGCGAAGTCCCGCCAGGCGCTCAGCGTGGCGGCATCGGCGCCCGGCGCTGTGGCGGCGCCGTGGAGCGCGATGAAACTGGCGAGGAAGGCGGTGCCGATCACCAGCTGGATCAGCAGCAGCAGGATCGCGACGCGGATCAGCTGGCGCGGCTCGAGCAGCACGAAGGGCAGGGCGACGAAGCCGATCAGCGCATAGTGGAGCAGCACGTCGCCCGGCCAGATCAGGAACAGATGCGCCGCGCCGAACAGCGCCAGCGTCGCCATCCGCGCGACATGGACGCGCGGGCCGCTCTGGCCGTTGGTCTCGGCGCGCTCAATCACGATCAGCGTCGAGGCGCCGAACAGGATCGAGAAGAGTGCGCGCATCTTGCCGTCGACAGCCACGAAGTTCGCCGCCCACAGCGCCAGATCCATCGGCGCGGTGCCGCCGCCCGCGAGCGGGTTGAAATAGGCGCCCGATGGCAGCGCGAAGCCGGCGATGTTCATCAGCAGAATGCCCATCACCGCAAAGCCGCGAAGCGCATCGATCGTGACATGGCGCGGCGGCGGGGTGCTCATCAGGCGGGCCTGTCGTTTCGGCCGGCTGGCGTCAAGCGATCGAACCCCGTTCGCCCTGAGCATGTCGAAGGGCTGTCCTTCCCTCCAGCGCGGCAAGAGGGCAGGACGGGGCTTCGACAGACTCAGCCTGAATGGGTGTTGGCGTTGATCAGGCCAGCGCGGCGTCGGCGCCCATCAGCGTCGGGAAGAAGCCTTCATGCGCGCGGCGCAGATCGGCGAGCGTCACCGACGAGAGGCCGCCGCGATCGATCAGGTCGAAGCCGATGCTGTCGCCGCCCGTCACGCCGATCGGGATCGCGTTGACGCCCGCCGCCTCGGCGCGCTTGCGCAGCGCCTCGGGATCGGTGGTGGTGACGATGTAGCGGCCCTGATCCTCGCCGAACAGCAGGCCGGTCGGCGCCGGCGCCTGCGCGACGACGGGCACGATGACGCCGATATTGGCCGCCAGCGCCATCTCCGCGAGCGCGACTGCCGCGCCGCCGTCCGAGCAGTCATGCACGGCGGTGACGAGCCCGTCGGCGATCAGGCCACGGACAAGTTCGCCCGCCAGCTTTTCGACCTTGAGGTCGACCGACGGGGGCGGGCCGGCATTGCGGCCGTCGAGGCCGGCAATCTCGCGCAGCCACAGCGACTGGCCAAGGTGGCTGTGCGAGTGGCAGAGCAGGAAGACTTCCTCGCCCTCGGCCTTGAAGGCGATGGTGGCGCTCTTCGACCAATCGGCCAGCAGGCCGACGCCGCCGATCGCGGGGGTCGGCAGGATCGCCGAGCCGGTGCCGTCCTCGCCCTTGGTTTCGTTGTAGAGCGAGACGTTGCCCGACACGATCGGGAAGTCGAGCA
Source organism: Sphingomonas sp. (assembly GCA_035309885.1). GTDB lineage: Bacteria > Pseudomonadota > Alphaproteobacteria > Sphingomonadales > Sphingomonadaceae > Solisphingomonas. The sequence goes on along the minus strand of DATGEV010000277.1, from coordinate 890 downwards.
GGCGACAAGCCTCCGCCATGCCCTCGATGCAGCCCACGAACTGGCCCATGATCTCGGGGCGCTGCGGGTTGCCGAAGTTCATGCAGTCGGTGGTGGCGAGCGGAAGCGCGCCGACCGCCGAGAGATTGCGATAGCATTCCGCGATCGCCTGCTTGCCGCCCTCATAGGGGTTCGCATAGCAATAGCGCGGGGTGCAGTCGGTGCTGATCGCGAGGCCCTTCTGCGTGCCGTGGACGCGCACCACCGCCGCGTCGCCGCCGGGGCGCTGCACGGTGTCGGCACCGACCATGTGGTCATACTGCTCCCAGATCCAGCGGCGCGAGGCGAGGTCGGGCGAACCCATCAGCTTTACCAGGTCGCCGGCGATGTCCTTCGATTCGAAGTGGCCGGTAAGCGGGGCGGGGGCCTCGGTCTTCACCCAGGGGCGATCGTAGAGCGGGGCTTCGTCGGCGAGCGGCCCGAGCGGGATGTCGCACACCGTCTCGCCGTTGAAGGTCAGCACCATGCGGCCGGTGTCGGTGACATGGCCGATCACGGCGAAGTCCAACTCCCACTTGCGGAAGATGGCTTCGGCGAAATCCTCGCGGCCGGGCTTCAGCACCATGAGCATGCGCTCCTGGCTCTCCGACAGCATCATTTCGTAAGGGGTCATGCCCTGTTCGCGCTGGGGCACCTTGTTCATGTCGAGCTCGATGCCGACGCCGCCCTTGGATGCCATCTCGACCGAGGAGGAGGTGAGGCCGGCGGCGCCCATGTCCTGGATCGCGACGATCGCGTCCGAGGCCATCAGCTCGAGGCAGGCTTCGATCAGCAGCTTCTCGGTGAAGGGATCGCCGACCTGCACGGTGGGGCGCTTCTCCTCCGAATCCTCGTCGAAGTCGGCCGACGCC
>DATGEV010000276.1:0-3029 GCA_035309885.1 Sphingomonas sp. | reverse complement strand
GCGCGGATGCGGGCGAGCAGTTCCTCGGTGTCGAACGGCTTCACCAGATAGTCGTCGGCGCCGAGATCGAGTGCGGCCACCTTTTCCGATGTCGCCTCGCGGGCAGAGACGACGATCAGCGTCGCCTCGCCGCCGCGCTTGAGGAGCTGGACCAGCTCCAGCCCGTCGCGATCGGGCAGGCCGAGGTCGAGCAGCACCACCTGCGGCTTCTCGATCGGCAATAGCGACAGCGCCTCGCGCGCCGTCCCCGCCTCCGCCACGTCATGCCCTGCCCGCTCCAGCGTGACGCGGAGCAAGCGGCGGATCGCCGGATCATCCTCGATGACAAGCAGTTTCGCAGGGGGAGCCATGCGGCGGAGTTAAGCCTTCGGCGCCTCCGCGTCGAGGGCCCGGTTCAGCATCAGCACGTTGACATGGCGGTCGCCGAGGAAGGACGGCGTCGGCTCCTCGACGTGGCTCTGGATCAGCTGCCGCACGCGGTCGACCGTCAGCCCCCGGGCCTTGGCCACCCGATCCGCCTGGAAAAAGGCCGCCTCGGGGCTGATATCGGGATCGAGCCCCGAGGCGGAGGCTGTCGCCAGGTCGGGAGGAGGAGTCTTTCCCGGCGATTGGGCAGCAAGCTTGGCGACGTCGCCCTTCACCCGATCGACGAGCGCCTTCGAGGTAGGGCCGTAGTTGGAACCCGACGAGGCAGTCGCGTCATAGCCGCTGCTGCCGGCGGCCGACGGGCGGCCGTGGAAGTAACGGTCAGACGCGAAGCCCTGGCCGACCAGCTCTGAGCCGACCACCTTGCCATGGTCGACGATCAGGCTGCCATTGGCCTGATGCGGGAAGGCAAGCTGGCCGATACCAGTAAGAGCCAGCGGGTAAGCAACGCCAAGCAACAGTGCAAAGCCGAGGGTGAGGGCGATGGCCGGACGAAGCGCGGCGCGAAGATCGGTGAGCATGTCCTTGTCCTCAGGCGAGGTGGAAAGCGTTGACGATGACGTCGACGAGCTTGATGCCGACGAACGGCGCGATGAGGCCGCCAAGGCCATAGACCGCGAGGTTGCGCGCCAGCAGCGGCCCCGCGCCGATCGGCCGGTACTTCACACCCTTGAGCGCAAGCGGCACCAGCAGCGGGATGATCAGCGCGTTGAAGATGATCGCCGACAGCACCGCGCTGCGCGGGCTACCGAGCCCCATCAGGTTGAGCGCCGACAGCTGCGGATAGAGCACCACGAACATCGCCGGGATGATCGCGAAATATTTCGCGACGTCGTTGGCGACCGAGAAGGTGGTGAGCGCACCGCGCGTCATCAGCAGCTGCTTGCCCAGGCCCACGGTCTCGATGAGCTTGGTCGGGTTGCTGTCGAGGTCGACCATGTTGCCAGCCTCGCGCGCGGCCTGCGTGCCGGTGTTCATCGCCACGCCGACATCGGCCTGCGCGAGCGCCGGGGCGTCGTTGGTGCCGTCGCCGCACATCGCGACGAGCCGGCCGCCCTTCTGCTCCTCGCGGATCAGCGCCAGCTTGTCCTCGGGAGTGGCCTCGGCGAGGAAGTCGTCGACGCCGGACTCGGCGGCGATGGCGGCGGCGGTCAGCGGGTTGTCGCCGGTGATCATCACCGTGCGGATGCCCATGCGGCGCAGCTCGGCGAAGCGCTCACGGATGCCGGCCTTGACCACGTCCTTGAGGTGGATCGCGCCCATCAGGCGGCCGCAGGCATAGACGGCGAGCGGGGTGCCGCCGGCGCGCGCGATCGTGTCGGTGATCCGCTTCAGTTCCTGCGCGGCGGGCGTGTCGGCGAGATGGACGTGCGCCTTCAGCACCGAATCCACCGCGCCCTTCTGGATCAGCCGATCGCCGATGCGGATGCCTGACAGGCGGGTCTGCGCGGTGAAGGGGATGACCTCCGCATCCGTCGGCAGCGCGGTCTTGAGGAGGTGCTTCTCGCGTGCCAGCGCCACGATCGAGCGGCCCTCGGGCGTCTCGTCGGCAAGGCTCGCCTGCAGCGCCGCTTCGGCGAGCTCCTCGACGCTCACGCCGACGACCGGCTTGAACTCGGAGGCGGCACGATCGCCGATGGTGATGGTGCCGGTCTTGTCGAGCAGCAGCACGTCGACGTCGCCTGCCGCCTCGACCGCGCGACCCGACTTGGCGAGCACGTTGAAGCGCACCAGCCGGTCCATGCCCGCGATGCCGATCGCCGACAGCAGCGCCGCGATCGTGGTCGGGATGAGGGTGATAAGCAGCGCGGCAAGGATCGCCACCGGCACCGAGCCACCCGCATAGGAAGCGAAGGCCGGAATCGTCGCCACCGCGATCAGGAAGATGATCGTGAGGCCGACGAGCAGAATGGTGAGCGCGATTTCGTTGGGCGTCTTCTGCCGCTCGGCGCCCTCGACGAGGCGGATCATGCGGTCGAGGAAACCCTGGCCGGGCTCCACCGTGATACGCACCTTGATCCGGTCCGAGATGACGCGCGTGCCGGCGGTGACGGCGGAGCGATCGCCGCCTGCCTCGCGGATCACCGGCGCGCTTTCGCCGGTGATCGCGGCTTCGTTGACCGAAGCGACACCCTCGATCACTTCGCCGTCGGCGGGGATGAGATCGCCGGTTTCGACCAGCACGATCTCGCCCTTCTCGAGCCGGCTGGCCGCCACGATCTCGAACGTGTCGCCGACGCCGAGCAGCAGCTTGGCCTTGAGCTCGGCCTTGGTGGCGCGGAGCGACGCCGCCTGGGCGCGCCCCCGCCCTTCGGCGAGGGCTTCAGCGAAAGTGCCGAACAGCACCGTCAGCCACAGCCAGACGATCAGCTGGACCTGGAAGCCGACGGGCAGGCCGGTGTGGCCCGCCACCAGCAGCACGGTGAGAAGCAAAGCAACGCACGCGGTGACGAACATCACCGGGTTACGGACGAGCTGGCGAGGATCGAGCTTGCGGAAGGCATCGCCCGCCGCAGGCCCGACGAGGCTCAACGAAAAGATCGACTGGGGTGCGGACATGGTCACGCCCTTCTCAGAACAGCTGGCCATGGATCATCGCGAGA
>DATGEV010000275.1:0-10086 GCA_035309885.1 Sphingomonas sp. | reverse complement strand
ACCGAGGATGGCCTGATCCCGGTCGATCTGATCGGGCTCGATCGCTTCGAGGCGCGGCGCGTCGTGATCGAGCGGCTGGAGGCGGAGGGCGTCCTGACGCAGGTCGAGGACCGCACGATCCAGACGCCGTTCGGCGATCGCTCGGGCGCGGTGATCGAGCCGTGGCTGACCGACCAATGGTATGTCGACGCCCACACGCTGGCGCAGCCCGCGATCGAGGCGGTGCGCGACGGCCGCATCAAGGTCGTTCCCGAAACCTGGGCCAAGACCTGGTTCAACTGGCTGGAGAATATCCAGCCCTGGTGCGTCTCGCGCCAGCTTTGGTGGGGCCATCGCATCCCTGCCTGGTATGACGAGGACGGCAATGTCTTCGTCGCCGCCACCGAGGAGGAGGCCGCCATCAAGGCCGGACCGGGCCGGGCGCTCACCCGCGATAACGACGTCCTCGACACGTGGTTCTCGTCCGCGCTGTGGCCGTTCGGCACGCTGGGCTGGCCGGACGTCGATCCGCGCGAGCTCAAGCGCTATCCTAACGACGTCCTCATCTCCGGCTTCGACATCCTGTTTTTCTGGGATGCGCGCATGGCGATGCAGGGGATGCACTTCCTCAACGACGTGCCGTTCCGCACGCTCTACCTGCACGGCCTCGTCCGCGACGCGACCGGCGCCAAGATGTCCAAGTCCAAGGGCAACACGGTCGATCCGCTGGGCCTGATCGACAAGTACGGTGCGGACGCGCTGCGCTTCACGCTGGCGGCGATGGAGAGCCAGGGCCGCGATATCAAGCTCAACGAGAACCGTGTCGAGGGCTATCGCAACTTCGCGACCAAGCTCTGGAACGCCGCGCGCTTCCTGCAGGCGAACGGGGTCGGCCCCTCGCACCATCTCGAGGCGCCGGCCGCCGACGCGCCGGTCAATCGCTGGATCATCGCCGAGACGGTCGCGACCGTGCAGGCGCTCGACCTCGCGCTCGCCGACCTGCGGTTCGACGAGGCGGCGAACACGATCTACCAGTTCGTCTGGTCGCGCTTCTGCGACTGGTATGTCGAGCTCATCAAGGGACAGGTGGACAAGGAGACCAAGGCCGTCGCCGGCTGGGCCTTCGACCAGATCCTCGTGATGCTCCACCCCTTCATGCCCTTCATTACCGAGGAGCTGTGGCATGCGGGCGGGCGCAACATCGACTTGATCGTCGGCCAGTGGCCGATGGCGGACGCAAAGGCACTCGATCCCGAGGCGGCCAAGGAAATCGACTGGCTGATCCGGCTGGTGAGCGAGGTGCGCGCGGCGCGTGCCGAACTCAACGTGCCGCCGGGCGTCCGACTGCCGCTCCATGTGCGCGATGCCGGAGACGCAACCAAGGCGCGCCTGCTCCGACAGCAGCCGGCGATCGCGCGTCTCGCCCGCGTCGACGGTGCCGAGGGCGATGCACCCACGGGTGCCGCCGCGCAGATCGTCGTAGACGAGGCGACCTTCGTGCTCCCGCTCGAAGGCGTGATCGACATCGAGGCTGAGCGAACCCGTCTCGCCAAGGGCAAGGCCGCCGCCGAGAAGGAGCGCGACAGCCTCGCCGGGCGCCTCAATAACCCGAGCTTCGTTGAGCGTGCCAAGCCCGAGGCGGTGGAGAAGGCGCGTGCCGACCATGCTGATAAGGCCGCCGAGGCCGAGCGGCTGGGCGCGGCTCTGGCGCGTCTCGGATGATCGAGCGGCTCCGCGACGACGAGATTCCCGCCGCCATCGCCTTGTGGGAGGCGGCGGGGCTCGCCCATCCGTGGAACGATTCGGCGCGCGACATCGAACTCGCGCTGGGCTGCGCGACCGCCACCATCCTCGCGGCGCATGACGGGGAGGGGGTGCTGGTCGGCACCGTGATGGCGGGCTTCGACGGCCATCGCGGCTGGATCTATTCGCTGGCCGTCGACGAAAGCCAGCGGGGACAGGGGCTGGGCGCGAAGCTGGTCCGCGCGGCCGAGGACTTCCTGACACATCAGGGGGCGCCCGTGATCCGTCTCATGGTGCGGGCGGACAATGAGGGCGTCGGCGCCTTCTACGAATCCGTGGGCTATGAGCGCGGCGAATTCCTGGTGTTCGGCAAGCGTTTCTAGCGCGCCGGGCATCAAGTCCGATTTTCCCCGTTCGGGCTGAGCCTGTCGAAGCCCTGCCTTTCTCCTTCGAGGAAAAGGGCAATCCTTCGACAAGCTCAGGATGAACGGACCATCAAGGCTGGCCGCCATGGTGCCGACGCTCGCCCTTCCGATGTAGGATTTCCTGTGTCATGACGACCGGGGATATTGGGCAAGCCGCCTCGGCGGAGACAAAAAAAACGGCGTTCCTGGCGTCAACTTTGTCAACTTCGCCCCGAAACGGAACGGGAGGGGGCCGGATGGCCGAAGGCGACACCGCGAAACCGCAACGGCATCGCGGGCGGGATCTGACCAGCGGCCCGATCGGCCGCACCCTGCTGCTGTTCGCGCTGCCAACGCTCGCTTCCAACGTCCTCCAGTCGCTCAACGGATCGATCAACGCGATCTGGGTGGGCCGTTTTCTTGGCGAGAATGCGCTGGCGGCGACGTCCAACGCCAATCTCGTGATGTTCCTGATGTTCGCGGCGATCTTCGGCTTCGGCCTCGCCGCGACGATCATGGTCGGCCAGAATATGGGCCGCCGGGATATCGAGGGGGCACGGCGCGCGCTCGGCACCGGTGTGGGCTTCTTCGCCATCGCCTCCACCGTCATTGCGATCGCGGGCTATTTCGCTTCGCCGGCCATCCTTCATCTGCTGGCGACGCCCAAGGGCGCGCTGCCGCTGGCGGAAGCGTATCTGCGCGTCATCTTCATCGGCCTGCCGGGCTCGATGCTGCTCGTCATCCTCACCATGGGGATGCGCGGCACGGGCGATGCGATGACGCCCTTCCTCATCATGATCCTGAACGTGCTGCTCGACAGCGGGTTGAACCCGGTCTTCATCCTCGGGCTGGGCCCGGCGCCGCGCATGGGTATCGCGGGATCGGCGACGGCGACGGCGCTTGCCGCCTATCTGAGCCTGGCGGCGCTCATCGTCACCATCTACGCGCGCGATCTCACCATCCGCCTGCGCGGGCGGGAGCTCAGCTGGCTGATCCCAGATCCCGCGCTTCTCCGCGTTGTGGTCGCGAAGGGTATCCCGATCGGGCTCCAGATGTTCGTAATCTCGGGCGCCGCCCTGGCGATGATCGGGCTGGTCAACCGCCAGGGCGTGGACGTGACGGCGGCCTATGGCGTCACCATGCAGCTCTGGACTTATATCCAGATGCCGGCGCTAGCGATCGGCGCGGCGGTCTCGGCGATGGCGGCGCAGAATATCGGCGCGAACCTGTGGGGTCGGGTGGATGCGATCACCCGCTCAGGCATCCTCAGCAATCTCGTCGTCACGGGCGTTCTGATTCTGCTGGTGACACTCGTCGATCGCCCCGTGCTGGCGCTGTTCCTGGGCGGGGACAGCCCCGCACTGCCGATCGCGCGGCACATCCATCTGGTGGCCAGCTGGTCCTTCCTGATGTTCGGCGTGACGATGGTGATCTTCGGCACGGTCCGCGCCAATGGTTCGGTGATTGCGCCGCTGGTGATCCTGTTCGTCGCGATGTTCCCGATCCGCCTCGGCTTCGTCTTCGCCCTATTGCCCCATATCGGCCGAGAAGCGCTCTGGTGGACGATGCCGCTGGGCTCCTTCGCCTCGATGGTGATGGCGCTCGCCCACTACAGGGCTGGCGGATGGCGGCAGCTCCACATGCGGACGGTCAGCCCGCGTGAGGCGATCGAGCAGGTGGCGAGCTAGGGATGGACCGGACGCAGATATCCACCCGCTTCCTGCGCCTCCGTTCCGATGGAGAGGCGTGCGTCATCGACCGCCCGCTTGCGGTGGAAATGCCCGTGGCAATCGAGATCGACGGGCTCGGCTACGCGGTGATGATGGCGACGCCTGGCGATCTGGATGATTTCGCCATGGGTTTTTGCCTGTCGGAGCGGTTGATCGATGCCGCGGATCAGCTGGTTGCCGTGGAGCCGCATGATGCCGCGCGTGGCGTACTGTTGCGCCTTTCGCTCGCGTCGGAGGTGCGACCACGGGTGGCCGAGCGGGTTCGCCATCGCATTTCCGAATCGTCCTGTGGCCTGTGCGGGATCGAAAATCTCGAACAGGCGCTCCGGCCGTTGCCGTCTGTCGTTGGGGCATCCCGGCCGGTGTCGAAAGAAGCCATGTTCTGCGCGCTGGCCGCGATACGGGATCATCAGCCTCTCGGCCGGGCGACGAGCGCAGTCCATGGCGCCGCGCTATGCGACAGTGCCGGAACGATCCGGCTGGTGCGCGAAGATGTCGGCCGTCACAACGCCTTCGACAAGCTGGTCGGAGCGATGGCGCGACAGGCAATCGATTGGGAGGACGGGTTTGCGCTGACGACCGCACGCCTCTCTTACGAGCTCGTCGAAAAGGCAGCGCTGAGCCGATGTCATACGCTCGTTGCGTTATCCGCACCGACGAGCCTCGCGGTCGAGCGCGCGGCCGAGGCCGGCATCCGGATCGTCGCGCTGGCTCGAGCGGATGCGATGCTGGAAGCGCTGCCCTCGAATGACTAGAAGGACGGCATGACCGCTTCCTTCCCCGCACTCCGCCTGCGCCGTACCCGCGTTGCTCCCTGGTCCCGCCGCATGGTGGCGGAGAATGTCCTGACTCCCAGCGATCTGATCTGGCCACTGTTCATCGCCGAAGGGAACGGTGTCGAGGAGCCGATCGCCACGCTGCCCGGCGTATCGCGCTGGTCGGTCGACAATATCGCGAAGCGTGCGCGTGAGGCGCGGGAACTCGGCATTCCCTGCATCGCCCTGTTCCCCAACACCCCGCAGAATTTGCGCACACCGGATGGGCGCGAGGCACTCAACCCGGACAATCTGATCTGTCGTGCGGTCAAGGCGATCAAGGACGCCGCGCCTGAGGTCGGGGTGCTGACCGACGTCGCGCTCGATCCCTACACCGAGCATGGCCATGACGGGCTTGTCGACGAGGCAGGCTATGTCCTGAACGACGAGACGAGCGAAATCCTCGTTCGGCAGGCATTGGTGCAGGCCGAAGCCGGCGCGGACATCATCGCGCCTTCGGACATGATGGACGGGCGCGTGGGGGCCATCCGGACGGCGCTGGAGGCTGGGGGGCATCACAATGTCCAAATCATGGCCTATGCCGCAAAATATGCCTCCGCCTTCTACGGACCGTTCCGCGATGCGGTGGGTTCGCGCGGTCGTCTGAAGGGCGACAAGCGCGGTTACCAGATGGATCATGCCAACGCCGAAGAGGCGCTGCGCGAGGTGGCGCTGGATCTCGCGGAAGGTGCCGATACCGTGATGGTGAAGCCGGGGTTGCCCTATCTCGATATCATTCGCCGCGTGAAGGATCGCTTCGAAGTCCCTGTTTTCGCATATCAAGTCTCCGGTGAATATGCGATGATCGAGGCTGCGGTCGCTGCCGACATGGGTGATCGGGACGCGCTGGTGCTGGAGACGCTGCTGGCCTTCAAGCGCGCGGGTTGTTCGGGCGTCCTGACCTACCACGCCGCCCATGCCGCGAGGCTGCTCGGCACATGATCGAAACGGAGCGGCTGATCCTGCGCGCATGGCGGGACGAGGACGGCCCGGAGTTCGTCCTCAGGATAAACACGCCTGCGGTCATGGCCTATCTCGGCGGCGTGGACGACCCAGCGCGCCTGATGACCTCCGTCGCCCGTCAACAGGCGATGCAGGCCGAGCATGGCCATTGCTTCTGGATCGTTGAGCGCAAGGCGGACGGCGCGCTGCTTGGCTTCTGTGGCCTTAAGGTCGGCAATGTCGGCTCGATCGAAGGAGAAATCGAGATCGGCTGGCGTCTGCGGGAGGATGCCTGGGGGCAGGGTTATGCGAAGGAGGCGGCGCAAGGGAGCCTGGCGTGGGGCTGGGCCCATCTCGATGCGCCCCGCATCGTCGCGATCACGGTCCCGGGTAATCGAAGCAGTTGGGGGCTCATGGAGCGTCTGGGAATGCAGAGGCGGTCGGAGATGGACTTCGGCCACCCGCTGTTCGCCAACGATCATCAGCTCCATCGGCACATTGTCTACGTGATCGATCGGCCCTGGTGAGGGGCTAATCGCCCATCAGGTGCAGCGCGATTTCGCGTTGGTGGGGGCGGGAACGGTGCTCGAACAGATAGATGCCCTGCCAGCGGCCGAGCACGGGCCGCCCCGCCGCGACCGGGATCGACAGCTGCACCTGCGTCAGGGCAGCGCGGAGATGAGCGGGCATGTCGTCGGGCCCTTCGTCGTCGTGGCGGTAGCGGCCCGGTGCCTCGGGCGCGATCTCTGCGAAGAAATCCTCCAGATCCGTCCGCACCTCGCGCGCCGCATTCTCCTGGACGAGGAGCGACGCGGAGGTGTGGCGGCAGAACAGGGTGAGCAGCCCCTCGCGCATCCCCTGTGCCTCGACCCACTGCCGAACCTCGTCGCTGATCTCGACAAGGCCTTGGCCGTGCGTCTCGACGTAGAGGATATGCGAGGCCTGCCTCACGCCTGCGCGCTCGCGATATAGCCGTCGACCACGCCCGGCAGCAGTTCGAGTGGCACACCACCCGTCCTGACCACCACATCGTCATAGGCGGCCAGGTCGAACTTCGGCCCCAGCGCCGCCTTCGCGTGATCGCGCAGGCGCACAATCTCATTGTGGCCGGTCTTGTATCCGCAGGCCTGTCCGGGCGAAGCGCAATAGCGATCGGTTTCGCTGGTCATCGCATCCTTGCCCTTGCCGCTCTCGCCCGACAGGAACTCGACGGTCTTGTCCCGGCTCCAGCCCATCGCGTGAAGGCCGGTATCCGCCACCAGTCGACAGGCGCGGAACTGCTGCGCCTGCAGATAGCCGATCCGGCTCCAGGGATCGTCGTCGTAGAGGCCGCTCTCGTCGATGAGCTGCTCGGCGTAGAGCGCCCAACCCTCGACAAAGGCGTTGAAGCCCATGAGCGAGCTGATGGTGGGCACCTCGGCATGATGCTCGGCCAGATAGGCGCCCTGCCAGGTGTGGCCGGGAATGCCCTCATGCGCGGTCAGCGTCGCGAGCTGATAGCGCGGCCAGAGCGAGGTCGATTTGAGGTTGACGTAGTAGATTGCTGGGCGCGAGCCATCCAGCGAGGCAAAGTTCATATAGCCCAGCGCGGCGCCGTCCTGGATATCCGGCGGCACGCGCTTGACCATAACGTCGGCCTTCAGGCCGAGATGGCTGAGCTTGGGCATCAACGGGCGCACCGCGGCAATCCGCCCATTGAGGTAGGCGATCAGCTGCGCACGGCCCTCGTCGGTATTGGGGAAGAGGAAACGCGAATCCTTGTTGAGCGCGGCCACTCGTTCACCGACGCTGCCCTGGGTCAGGCCCTGGCCCTTGAGCAAGGCGTCCATGCGCGCCTTGATCTCCTCGTTCTGGGCGAGCCCGATCCGGTGGACCTCTTCCGCGGACTGAGTGGTGGTGGTGCCAAGGCGGAGCGCCCAGCGGTAATAGGCCTCGCCATCGGGCAGGCGGTGGACGCCTGCTGTCATCGGTGCGTTGGCGGTCGCGGTGGCGAAGGCGGCGATCTGGCGGTCGAGCGCAGGGTACACGGCAGTCTCGACGATCTTGGCAGCGCGTGCCGCATAATCGCCCGTCAGCCCAAGCGTCTTGGCGCGCTCGCCCAGATTTGTGACGAGCCGCTGCTGTGTCGCCGGCGTGGCCCGGAAATCCTTGAGGATGCCCAGCGCGTTATCGGCGATGAACTTGGGCGGCATGACGCCAACGGCGGCATCGGCCCGGATCAGCCCGGTCTGTTCGTCGATCTGCCGTGCGAAGGCCGCTACGCGGGCGACATAGGCTTCCGCATCCGCCTTGTTCTCGATCTTGTGCTGCGAGACGAGGAATTCGGGGACGCTGGTCACCGCACCGTTCTGTTGACTCACGACATAGGGCGCGGTGCCGCCCGCGAAACCGGCCGCCGCACCGCCGCCGTAGCGGAATGCCGTTCCGTCCAACCCGCGCTCGGTGGCGTAGCGGACGGTATCGAGGTGGAGCCGGTTCACCGGCGACAAGGCTGCCCGGTCAACCTTGAGCAGTCGCGAATGGATCGAGCGAATGAGCGCGTTCGCCTTGTCGATGCCCGCCTGGGATTCATCGGAGAGCTGCGCCTTGAGCTGAGCGCGTGAACCGGTGTCGAGGCCGAGCGACGTGGCACTCTCGGGGGACTGCAGCAGCCATTCGTCGGCGAAACCTGCCAACAGAGCAGCAAACGGATCGCCAGCCGCGACGGCCGCTCGCGCAGCCGCTGGCAGCAGTGCGAAGGCGCTGCCGGCGGTGGCGGCATGGAGGAGCTGGCGACGGTGGAGGCGCGCGGAATCGAACATCAGGTTACTCTCCTTTTTTGGGATCTGTCAGGCGAGGGTGGCGACCCAGCGGTCACCAATCTGCTGGAGAATCTCGAGCGGCACGCGACCATGTGCCAGCACGGCGTCGTGGAATGCCTTGACGTCGAAGCGGGAGCCGAGCTTGGCCTTGGCCTTTTCCCGAATACCGGTGAAGGTCGAGTGCCCGATCTTGTAGCTCGCCGCCTGCCCGGGCGTTGCGCAGTAGCGTTCGACCTCGCGGGTCGCGAAACCCGTCGCTTCACCTTCCTGCTCGACGAAATAGGCGATCGCTTGCTCGCGGCTCCAGCGCAGATGGTGAATGCCGGTGTCCACCACGCAGCGATTGGCGCGGAACAGCTGGAACTTCAGATAGCCGAGCTGCCCCAGCGGATCGTCATCATACATCCCGATCTCGTCCGCGAGTTGTTCGGCGTATAGCGCCCAGCCTTCGCCATAGCCCGAAAAGCCACCGGTCTTGCGAATCAACGGCAACGACGTGTTGGAGAGCGCAAGGCCGCCTTCCAACTGATGTCCGGGCAAGCCCTCATGGTAGACGGTCGTGGCCAGGCAGAATTTCGGCCATTCGGCGCTGTCGTGCAGGTTGAAATAGACAAGCCCCGGACGGGATCCATCGATTGCCGGCGATTGCGAGAAGGCGGATGCCGCCCCGGCCTCGGTCTGGGGCGGCACGCGCCGCACCTCGAACTCATAGGGGGGTATGCGATTGAAAACACCGGGCAGCTTGGCGCGGATCGCGTCCAGCCGCGCGTTGCAATAAGCGATCGCCTGCACTTTGCCGTCGTCGGTGTTCGGATAGAGCTGCCGCGGATCCTTGTAGAGCGCCGCCATACGCTCTCCGATCGTGCCCTTGGTGAACCCCTGTGCCTTCAGGAGACCATCCAGCCGCGCGGAGATGGCCTTCGCCTGATCGAGCCCGAACCGGTGAACTTCGTCAGCGGAGAGTGCGGCTGTCGTAGTGGTCCTGAGCGCGGTCGCATAATAAGCCTCGCCATCCTTGAAGCGCCACACACCAGCGTCGTGCTGGGCTCGCGCACGCATCTCGCGAACGAGGGCGATCTGGCGGTCCAGCGCCGGAGCGATTTTCTGGTCATAGAGCGCCGCCGCCCGCTGGCCATAGGCATCGCCAAGCCCTTTGCCGGCCGCGCGCCGGGCGATAGACGTGACGACCAGAGCCTCCGTGGCTGGCACCCGTGTCTTGGTCATCTGCACGAGGGTGGTGTCGAGCAGGAAGTCGGGCGCCACCACACCCAGCGCTGCGTCATGCTGGACCCGGGCGCTGTTGGCGTCGAGCTGGCCTGCATAGGCGTTGAGGCGCGCGAGATAGGCTTCGGCGTCATCCTTCGTCTCGATCCGGTGCTTGGTATCGAGAAAGTCGGGGACCGATTGATAGGCGCCGGTCAGCTGGCTGATCGCATAGGGCGAAGGGCCGAAGGCGGACCCGCCGAAATCGAACGCTTGCACCGCAGCAGCCGAACGCCGTGTGTAGAGCACTGTGTCATAGTCGATCCGGTCGACCTCGGAGAGGGCAGCCCGATCGATCTTGGCGAGCGCGGCAAGATCGGCCTGTGTCGCAGCCCGCTTCGCTTCGCGTCCGGCGTCGCTTTCGTCGGACAGCTGCGCCCCGAGGTCTGCATTCGCGCCCTTGTCCAGC
>DATGEV010000274.1:0-3092 GCA_035309885.1 Sphingomonas sp. | reverse complement strand
CAGACAGCCGCACCATATTTCAATAGTTTAATAAAGCTGCCATAGGTCTGCTGATGGGCCGTCATCTCAACGTGGGAGCTATCCGCCATCGGTACCTCGCTCATTGCAGTCTCATGTTTTCTACCCGTCTGTCCTGCCACCGCAAGCGCAATCGCGCGCCATACATTTAATATCGTCTTTACCCGATCCGGGTAGCAAAGGGGCCAATTCCGAGGAAATGGGATGCCGCGCGAAACGATCCGAAGCCTGCTGCTGATCGACGAGGACGCCGGCCAACGGCGGCTCGTTACCGCTATCGCCGCCCGCGCGGGCTGGCGTACCGTGGTGACCGAATCGGAAGCCACCGCGCTGGCCTCGCTGAGTGCGGCTCATGCCAGCACGATCGAAGCGATCCTGATCGAACAGGGTGACGACACGCCCAGACTGGTTACCGAACTGCGCGCCGCCCATCCCGACAAGGCGGTCTATGTGCTCACTGCGCTGTCAGGGCTAGCCATCGCGGTCGAGGCGATGCGCGCCGGTGCGACCGACTATCTGATGAAGCCGATCGCGCCCGATCGCCTGCTCGCCGCGCTCGACGCCGCGGCCAACCGCCAGTCGATCGAAGGCGAGCTCCGCCCGATGGCGGAGAAGCTGTGGCAACCGCTCTCGTTCGACGAGATCGTCGGCAGTGCCCCTGCTTTCCGCGCTTCCGTCGCGATCGCCGAAAAGGCCGCTGCCGCGCGCGTCCCGGTGCTGATCGAGGGCGAACGCGGCACCGGCAAGGAAATGATCGCCGACGCGATCCACGGCGCCTCGCCGCGCGCCCAGCGCCCGCTGATGGTGCTCGATTGCGGCGCGGTGCCGGCCAACGTCATCGATTCCGACCTGTTCGGGCACGAACGCGGCGCCTTCGCCGGCGCCTTCGAGCGCAAGCCCGGCCGCTTCATGGAGGCCGATGGCGGCACGCTGTTCCTCGACGACGTCGCCAGCCTCGCACTCGAAACGCAGGCGCGGCTGCTCGCCACGATCGAGACCGGCCGGATCTGGCCGCTCGGCGCACGCGGCTATCGCGAGGTCGACGTCCGCATCATCGCCGCCAGCCATGTGCCGCTGGCTGAGGAAGTCGCCGCGGGGCGCTTCCGCGAAGACCTGCTCTACCGGCTGGCCGGCGTGCATGTGCCGGTGCCGCCGCTGCGCGAGCGCGCGGGCGACCTGCCCGTGCTCGCCCGCCATCTGCTCGATCGCATCGCCCAGCAACCGGGCCTGCGCGAGATCGACATCACCGACGACGCGCTGACCCTGCTCGGCGGCTATGACTGGCCGGGCAATGTCCGCCAGCTCCAGAACGCGCTGTTCCGCGCGGCCGTGTTGTGCGACGCCCCGGCGCTGACCACCGCCGACTTCCCGCAGATCGCGCAGGAGAGCTTCTCCCGCCGTCGCCAGCCGCGCGCCACCGTGATGGGGCATCGCATCCCAGTGACGCCCGCCGGCGGTGTTCCGCTCTACACGCCCGAAGGCCATCTCCGCCCGCTGGAGGAGATCGAGGCCGATGTGATCCGGCTGGCGATCAGCCATTATCGCGGCCGCATGAGCGAAGTCGCGCGCCGCCTCGGCATCGGCCGCTCGACGCTCTACCGCAAGCTCGGCGAGCTCGGCATCGACACGGCGGCCTGATAGCCAAATCCGGCGACGCGAGGGAAGGCGCCGGTCCGGCCAGCGCCTCGCCACATCATCGAGCGCATTGGGGGGAGGCTTGGAATCCGCATTCGCGGTCTCATCGGATCGTGTAGGCTGACGCATGCCATCACCTCGCCGTGGCGACGCTGAGCAGGAGTGCGATCCCGAGATCAGACACCTTTCCCGGTGATGGCGTCATTCACCATCCACGTCTTCCCCATGCTTATCGAACGTGCCGATGCCGCTCGTACAACTCTGGAAGGAGGGACTGCATATGAGGATGTTGCTGAGAGTATCCATCCCCGTCGAAACCGGGAACGCCGCCGCCAAGGCCGGGACCCTTGGCTCGACCGTCGAGCGCATCCTGGCCGAACTCAAGCCCGAGGCATCCTATTTCTTCGCCGACGATAACGGGAAGCGATCCTGCTCGATCATTTTCGACATGACCGATCCATCCCAGATTCCGGCGATCGCCGAACCATGGTTTCTCGCGTTCGAGGCTGCGATCTCGTTGCGCCCCGTGATGAGCCTGCAGGATCTCGAAAAGGCCGGACCATCGATCGCCGTCGCTGCGGAACGATATGGCAGCTAGGCGCCGAACATGAGCGTGACCGCCTAAGGCCGACGGCGTTTCCCGCCGTCGGCTCAGCCCGGCGTCAGCGCCTCGTCGCGCAGGCCGCGCCAGACACGCAGCGCCTGCACCGTCTCGAACACGTCGTGGACGCGCAGGATCTGCACCCCCTGCGCGGCGCCCGACAGCGCCAGCGCGATCGAGCCACCAAGCCGCTGTTCGACCGGCGCCTCACCCGACAGCGCGCCGATGGCGCGCTTGCGGCTGGCGCCCAGCACGATCGGCAGGCCGAGCCCGTGGAACATCGACAGGCCGTTGAGGATCGCGAGATTGTGCCGCAGCGCCTTGCCGAAGCCGATGCCGGGATCGATCAGCAGCCGCTCGCGCGCCACGCCGGCCGCGACCACCTCGGCCACGCGGCCCTTCAGCCAGTCATAGACGTCGAGCAGCGCGTCGCGATAGCGCGGGGCGTCCTGCATCGTCTCGGGCGCGCCCTGATAGTGCATCAACACCACCGGGCAGTCGCCCTGCGCCGCGACGCGCAACGCGTCAGGATCGTAGGACAGCGCCGCGACATCGTTAATCAGATGCGCGCCGGCCGCCAGCCCCGCCGCCATCACCGCGCCCTTGCGCGTATCGAGCGAGATCGCGACACCGCTCGCACGCAGCCGCTCGATCACCGGCACGACGCGGGCGATCTCGTCGCCTTCCCAGACAGTCTTCGCGCCCGGGCGTGTGGACTCGCCGCCGATGTCGATGATCGCCGCGCCGGCCTCCGCCAGCGCCACGGCCCGTTCGGTCGCCTTGGCAGGATCGCCCTCCAGCCCGCCGCCGTCGGAGAAGCTGTCCGGCGTGACGTTGA
>DATGEV010000273.1:0-2941 GCA_035309885.1 Sphingomonas sp. | reverse complement strand
GAAGGATGATCGAGGGCACGCCCGCCACGACGTCGCGGATGATGCCGCCCATCGTCGCCGAGACGATCCCCATTACCGACGCCGGCAGTGGCGGAATGCCGTAACCCATCGCCTTGCCTGCGCCATAGACCGCATAGGCGGCGAGCCCGACCGCGTCGCACCAGTCAAGCGCATGCTCCGGCCACCAGCGGCGCGGCGTGAAGAACACCAGCGCGGCCATGCCGAGGCAGATCGCGATCGGCACCGGATTGTGCAGCCAGAACACCGGCGCGCCGATCAGCAGATCACGGGTCGTTCCCCCGCCCGTCCCTGTCACCATCGCGAAGAAGCAGAAGGTGATGATCGTCTGTCGCGCGCGCGCCGCTTGCAACGCACCCGACGCGGCGAACACAGCGAGCCCCGCCATGTCGAGCCAGGGCAGCAACGGACTGAGCTCGGGCAGGGGGAAATGAGGCGCCATCCGCTGGAGGATTAGCGAGCTTGTGTTTCAAGGTCGATGGTGCCGTGCACGAACCCGCGAGCGCGCATGAAAACTTTGCTCAACTCCGTTACGGCAAGCCGCTAAACATCGCGGCCATGAATCTCGAAGTCGTCATCGCCACCATCGTCGAGGAGATGCGCGCCGCGCCGGACCGGGGCCGGGTGGCGAGCTACATTCCCAGCCTCGCCGGCGTCGATCCGGCGCAGTTCGGCATGGCGGTCGTCACCGCCGACGGCACCGTCGTCACCGGAGGCGATGCCGACGTCTGCTTCTCGATCCAGTCGATCTCCAAGGTGTTCGCACTGACGCTGGCGCTCGGCAAGGTGGGGGACCGACTGTGGCAGCGCGTCGGACGCGAGCCTTCGGGCAGCGCGTTCAACTCGATTGTCCAGCTCGAAACCGAGCGCGGCATCCCCCGCAACCCCTTCATCAATGCCGGCGCGATCGTCGTCTCCGACGTCAACCTCGCCGGCTACGCTCCACGCGAGGCAATCGGCGAGTTGGTCCGCTTCGTGCGCTACCTCGCCTCCGACGAGGATATCGCCATCGACGAAGCGGTGGCGCGATCCGAAGAAGAGACCGGCGAACGCAACCGCGCCCTCGCCCATTACATGCGCGCGTTCGGCAATCTCGATCATGCGGTGGAGATGGCGCTCGGCGTTTATTTCCACGCCTGCGCGATCGAGATGAGCTGCCGCCAGCTTGCCATGGCGGGGCGCTACCTGATGCTCTGCGGACGCCATCCCGAGGGCGGCCGGGTGGTCTCGGAAACGCGGGCGCGACGCATCGCTGCACTGATGCTCACCTGCGGCCATTATGACGCGAGCGGGGACTTCGCCTTTCGCGTCGGCATGCCGGGGAAGTCGGGCGTCGGCGGCGGCATCCTCGCCGTGGTACCGGGCAAGGCCTCGATCGCGGTCTGGTCGCCGGGGCTCACGCCGAACGGCAATTCGCAGCTCGGCACGCTGGCGCTGGAACGGCTAGCCGAGGCGACCGGGTGGAGCGTGTTCGGTGCAGACTAGCCCACCGCCTCAAGGATGCGGATGTCGCGCTCGGCGCTGCTGCCGAGCTTCTCCAGCGCGGCCTTGTAGGCCTCGTCCTCATAGAGGCCGACGGCCTGTTCCAGCGTGTCCCATTCGATGATCAGCGAGCGCTCGTTGAGCCCCTGTTCCTCGACGGCAAGCGGCATGCCGCGGGCGATCACCCGCCCGCCCAGTGCCGCGATGGCGGGGCCGGCCAGCTCCGAATAGGCGGCACGCGCCGCGTCGTCCGAAATCGAACGATAGAGGATGACGCTATAGACCCTGCCCATAAGGACTCCCAAAAAGGGCCGGCCCCGCTGCGCGTGACGGGGCCGGATTCTGATCAGATGTGGATCGGCTTGCCGGTCACCGCCATGGCGGCTTCCTTGAGCGCTTCCGAATGCGTCGGGTGCGCGTGGCAGGTGTATGCGATGTCCTCGCTGGTCGCGCCGAACTCCATTGCCTGCGCGGCCTGCGCGATCATCGTGCCGGCGACCGACGCGATGATCCACACGCCGAGCACGCGGTCGGTCTTGGCGTCGGCGACGACCTTCACGAACCCGTCCGGCTCGTGGTTGGTCTTGGCGCGCGAGTTGGCGAGCATCGGGAACTTGCCGACCTTCACCTCGCCGCGCTCCTTGGCCTGCTCCTCGGTGAGGCCCACGCCGGCGATCTCCGGCATGGTGTAGACCACGCTCGGGATCACGTCGTGGTTCACGATGCCGGTGAGACCCGCGATGTTCTCAGCCACCGCGATGCCCTCGTCCTCGGCCTTGTGGGCGAGCATCGGACCGGGGACCACGTCGCCGATTGCCCATATGCCGGGGACGGCGGTGCGGAAGTCGTGATCGATCTCGATCTGGCCTCGCTGGTTGGTCGAGAGGCCGGCCTTGTCGAGGCCCAGGCCGTCGGTGTTGGGCTTGCGGCCGATCGAAACCAGCACCGCGTCCGCCTCGATCGTCTCGGTCGCGCCACCAGCGGCCGGCTCGATGGTGAGCGTCGCCTTGTCGCCGTTGACGGTGACGCCGGTCACCTTGGTCGCGAGCTTCAGATCGAGGCCCTGCTTCTTCATGATCTTGGCGGTTTCCTTGCGGACCTCGCCGTCGAAACCCGGCAGAAGCTGGTCGAGAAACTCGACCACCGTGACCTTGGCACCGAGACGCTTCCACACCGAGCCAAGCTCCAGCCCGATCACGCCGCCGCCGATGACGACCATGTGGCCCGGCACCTTCGCCAGTTCCAACGCGCCGGTCGAATCGACGACGACCTTCTGGTCGATCGTCACGCCCGGCAGCGGCGTCACCGACGAGCCGGTGGCGATGATGATGTTCTTGGCGCGGACGGTACGATCGCCGACCTGGACGCTGTCCTTGCCGGTGAAGGTCGCTTGGCCCTTCAGCCACTCGATCTTGTTCTTCTTGAACAGGAACTCGATGCC
>DATGEV010000272.1:0-4878 GCA_035309885.1 Sphingomonas sp. | reverse complement strand
ATCTGATACTGCCGGATGCGGTCGGCTTCTCGGGCTTTCTGCGCGTGCAGCATGCTCTGGGGGACGTTCCGATCGTCATCATCTCCGCCCGGCAGCAGCCGGAGCTGGTCGAGGCGGCGCGCGCGCTGGGGGCGGCGGGTTATCTCTCCAAGGCGCAGCCACTCGATGAAACGCTGGCCTCTCTGCGGTCGGCGCTGGCGGGCCGGACGGTCTTTCCCAGCGACAGCCGCAGCGGGCATGCCGATGCGAGCGCGGCGCGCAAGCGCATCGCCGAGCTGTCGAGCGCCCAGCTTCGGGTGCTGATGGCGCTCGCCGACGGGCGGCTCAACAAGCAGATCGCCGGCGAGCTCGGTGTCACCGAGGCGACCATCAAGGCGCATATGACCGCGATCTTCCGCAAGCTTGGCGTCACCAACCGCACCCAGGCGATCCTCGCGATGCAGCCGCTGCTGGCAGATCGGTCGGGCGAACCGCAGTGATGGACGATGTCCTAGTCTTCGCGGCGTCCCCGCCGCGCAAGCCACGATTCGTGCCGTTCGTGGCGGCCGGAGTCTTGGGGCCGCTGGCGCTCGTCGTGCTCGCCTTGTGGTTTGGCGGCCAGGCACGCCAGGTGGACGGCAATCGGGCCATAGTCCGCGCCGCTTACGAGAAACGGCATGCCGCGGCCGAATTGTTGCGCGAACTGGCCGAGGCGGAAGCGGCGCAGGACGGGTTTGTCATCACAGGCAATCCCATGCTCGTGGGCCGGTACGAGGAAGCGCGTGTCAAGGCAGCACAGGACGTCGCGCAGCTCGACGAGCTTTATGTGGGGCATCCCGAGGGCAGCGCGCGCATCGCCGGTGTCCGCGCGCTGATCGGCGTCCGTTTCCAGGGCATGACGGAGGTGATCCGCCTGCGCCAGCAGATGGGGGCGCAGGCTGCCGTCGCACGGATCACGGCGGGGCGCGGCCTGGTCCAGACCGATCAGGCGCGCGCCGCCGTCTCCGCGCTGGTCGAGGCCGAGGAGCAGGCGGTCGGCGCCCGCGTCGAGTTTGTGCGCGCGCACAAGGAGGCTGCCCAGAACTTCGTCTGGACGCTGGTGGTGCTGAGCGGCGTGGTTCTGTTGCTCGGCCTGTGGGCGCTGTGGCGCGGGCGCATCCACCGCTATCGCGTGGAGCGGCGGGCGCACCGTGAGGCGGCGCGGCTGCGGGCGATCTTCGCCAGCACCACCGACGCGATCATGATCCTCGATCCGCGCGGCCGGATCGAGGCGGTCAACGCCGCGACGACGCGCATGCTCGGCTATGCCCCGGCCGACCTGCTGGGCCGGGATGCGTCGACCCTGCTCGACGTCGCCGATGGCGAGGGCAGTTTCCATGATCGGGTCGGGCTGGCCGACGGCCGCCTGATCCACCCCAATTGGCTCGATCGGACGGTGCGCCATCGCGACGGGAGCTCCGTCCCGGTCGATATCGCGCTCGGCCTCATGCCGCTGCCGGGCGAACTCCATATCGTCGCTGCGATCCGCGACATTTCGGAACGCAAGGCGCTGGAGCGGATGAAGAACGAGTTCGTGGCGACGGTCAGCCACGAACTGCGCACGCCGTTGACCTCGGTGGTGGGATCGCTGGGGCTGCTGCGCGCCGGGTCGGTGGGGACGTTGCCGGCGCCGGCCTACCGGCTGGTGGAGATCGCCGAGAATAATTCGCGCCGCCTGATCCGGCTCATCAACGACATCCTCGACATCGAGAAGATCGGTTCGGGCCGGATGCATTTCGAACGCCAGCCGATCGACCTGGTGAAGACGCTGGAGCGTGCGATCGAGGATAGCCGCGGGCTGGCCGAAGCCAATGGCGCCCGGATCGAGCTTGCCGTGCCTAAGGGCAGGACGATGGTGCGCGGCGACGAGGAGCGGCTGCTCCAGGTCGTCGGCAACCTGCTCTCCAACGCGATCCGCTTCTCACCGGAGGATGGCTGCGTGCGCGTCGTCCTGACCAGCAACAATGGCCAGGCGATCGTTTCGGTGGAGGATGAGGGGCCCGGCATCCCGCCCGAATTCCACGGCCGGATCTTCGAGCGTTTTTCGCAGGCAACGGGTGGTGGCCCACGCAACGGGACGGGGCTCGGCCTTGCCATCTCACGCGAGATCATCATCGCCCATGACGGCCGAATCTGGTTCGGCAAGGCTGAAAATGGCGGGGCGCGGCTCAGCTTCGCGCTGCCACTGATCCAGCACGCCATGGCCCGCAAATCGGAACGCCCGATACGCATCCTGCTCTGGCAACAGCAGGCCGGGATGGCCGAGGCGCTGCAGGCGATGCTGGAGCAGGAGGGCTGGGCGATCGATTGCGTCGATACCGCCGAGGCGGTGGTGGAGGGCGCGCAGTCGGGCCGCTACCATGTCCTGCTGGTCGAACATGCGTGGCCCGACGCGAGCCGGCGCGAAATGCTACGGTCGCTCAGGCAAGAGGTGGCGACGCGTACGCTGCCGATGATCATCCTGTCGCCGCGGGAGAGCGAGGGCGACGCGGAGGGTGCGCGCGGGGGCGGGGGGCGCGCGGACGCCGCCGCGACACGCGACATGGTCGACTGGATCGCCACTCCGATCGACGCGGCGCGATTGCTCGAGGCGCTGCGGCGCGCGATCGATCTTTCGGCCGCAGTGCGCCCCACCATCCTGCATGTCGATGACGACGCGGACATGCTGGAAGTTGCGGCCGCTGCCCTCGCGGATCAGGGTATCGTGGTGCATGCCTCCAGCCTTGCCTCAGCGCGCGCGCTGCTGGTCGAGCAACCGCCGGACGTCGTCGTGCTCGATCTCAACCTGCGTGACGGTAGCGGGCTCGATCTGCTGCCGGAGTTGCTGCGCCCCGACGGCACCACGATCCCCACGATCATCTACTCGGCCGAGGATGTCCTTCCGGCGGTCACGCGACAGGTCGATGCCGTGCTGGTCAAATCCCGCCGATCGCTGCCCAGCCTGGCGCGCACCATCCGCCGGGTGCTGGCCAGCGCGTCGGTCGAACTGGAAACCCCATGACCACGCCTATCAAGATTCTTTGCGTTGATGACGATCCCGATATCCGCACGATCGCGGTGATGGCGCTCGGGCTCGATCCGGGGATCCAGGTGCACGCCGCCTCGTCGGGCTCGGCGGCGCTGGTCGTGTTGCGCGGTGACGACTGGCGCCCGGATGCCGTGCTGCTCGATGTCATGATGCCCGGCATGGACGGACTGGCGACGCTTGCGGCGATCCGGGCGTTGGGCGGCTATGAGGACTTGCCGGTCATCTTCATGACCGCCCGCGCGCGCAAGGAAGATCTCGATTCCTATCGGGAGCAGGGCGCCACCGGTGTGATCGTGAAACCCTTCGACCCGCTGCATCTGGCTGAGGATGTGCGGGCCCTGGTCGAGAGCCGCCGTTGATCGTGCGGGCGCCGATTTCGTCGTCCATTGGTCGAAGACTCGTGCTGATCGGCAGTCCTGTAATGAATTGTTAACCGCTGCCCTTAACCCCCGTATCGACGGAGGTTCCATGCTGGATAGGCTCGAGAAGGATCATCGCTATCTCGCCGAACTGGCCGTTCGGATCGAGGCGTGCCTCGACGATGCGGGTCCGTTCCTCGCGACCCGGCTCGGGCAGCTGCGATGCGCGCTCGCGCATGAGGCGGTACGCCACACACTCGTCGAGGACCGGCTGGTCTATCGCGCGCTGGAAAAGGCCGATCCGCAATGGATGGCGCAGTATCGCGAAACCTTCCCCTGCCTGCGTACCGACCTGTTCCTGCAGCGGCTTCAGCAGCACATCCAGTGCTGGGAAGCCCACCCCGCGCGGGACGGCCGGCCATGCTATGCGGCGGCGACCCGCGAGATGCTCCAGCTGTTGCGGACGCGCATGGAGCTGGAGGAGCATATTCTCTACCCGCACTTCCGCGCGCTTCAGGCGACCGAGGGGCCGCGCCGCCGGCCGCGAGGCGCACGATCGGACGGCGCCGAGGTGCGGCGGATTTCCTCCTCGATCGATCTGCCGCCTGCCTGATGCCAGCAATCAGGCGCGGTCGCGGACATGCTCGTGGTGACGGATCACCTCGTCGATGATGAAGCGCAGGAATTTCTCGGAGAAGTCCGGGTCGAGGTGGGCAGCCTCGGCAAGGCCGCGCAGCCGCGCGATCTGTTCGCGCTCGCGGCCGGGATCGGCGGGCGGCAGGCCGGCTTCGGCCTTGTAGCGCCCCACCGCCTGCGTCACCTTGAAGCGCTCCGCCAGCAGGAAGATGAGCGCGGCATCGATGTTATCGATACTTTGCCGATACTCCCGGAGCGTTTCGTCGACCATGTCTTCCCGCCTTCCCGTCCAAAACCCGGCATTCTCATCGCGGGCGCGAGGCCTGCATGCAAGCCTCGCTTGCCTTTGGCGACGTCAGGGCCCAGAGGACGGCGCGTCATGACCGCGACTGTCCATCCGCTCCATCCCGCCGCTCCGGGGGCGCCCGCGCCCTCGCTGGATCCGCTCGTGGCGCTGATCGCGTCGGACATGAATCAGGTCAACAGCGTCATCCTCGATCGAATGCAAAGCGAGGTTCCGCTGATCCCGGAGCTCGCCGGCCACCTGATCGCGGGCGGCGGCAAGCGGATGCGGCCGATGCTGACGCTCGCCTGCGCGAAGCTGCTCGGTTATGGCGGCACGCGCCAGCACAAGCTGGCGGCGACCGTCGAGTTCATCCACACCGCCACGCTGCTTCATGATGACGTGGTCGATGGATCGGGCATGCGCCGTGGCCGCCGCACCGCCAACATCATCTGGGGCAACCCGGCGAGCGTGCTCGTCGGCGATTTCCTCTTCTCGCGCGCGTTCGAGCTGATGGTCGAGGACGGCAGCTTGCGCGTGCTGCGCATCCTCTC
>DATGEV010000271.1:0-2072 GCA_035309885.1 Sphingomonas sp. | reverse complement strand
CGAGCTGCTCGCCGGCGCGCAGGGCTGCGACTTCCACGCGCCGCTCGTCTCCTCGGGGCCCGTCGAGGCGGTGCGCAAGCTGCTCCGGGCGCAGGTGCCGACGCTCGCCGACGATCGCCACATGGCGCCCGACATGGAGATCGCGATCGCACTGATCCGCTCGCCCGCACTGCTCGACGCGGTGGGGGCGCTGCCAGGGCTCGCCGCATGAGCTGGCTGCACGTCGAACGGAGCGACAGCCCGCTGATTCTCGCCTTCCCGCATGGGGGGACCGAGATTCCGGCCGAGCTGCTCGACGGCTTCCGCTCGCGCTGGTGGGCGATCCGCGATGCCGACTGGCATATCCGTGCGCTCTATGAAGGGCTGGCCGACGCGACGCGGATCTGGACCGACATCTCGCGCAGCGTGATCGACTGCAACCGCGATCCGTCGGGCGCCTCGCTCTATCCGGGGCAGGCGACGACGGGGCTGTGCCCGACCGAAACGTTCGACGACGACCCGCTCTACCTGGACGGCGAAGTCGCGGACATCGAGGCGCGCCGGGCCACCTTCCATGCCCCCTATCATGCCGCGATCGAGGCCGAGATTGCGCGTCTGCGCGCGATCCACCCTCGCGTGGTGATTTACGACTGCCACTCGATCCGCAGCCATATACCTCGCCTGTTCGACGGTGAGCTGCCCGAACTAAACGTCGGCACCGACAATGGCGCGACCTGTGATGCAGCGCTGAGCGATGGCGTCATGGCCGCCTGCGCCGACCGCTCGAACGTGCTCAACGGCCGCTTCCGGGGCGGCTGGACGACGCGCGATTATGGCCGCCCGCAGGACGGCGTCCACGCGATCCAGATGGAGATCGCGATGCGCGCCTATCTACGCGAACCGGAGGGCACGCCCGACGAGGCCAACTGGCCGCCCGCCTATGATCCCGATTCCGCGGCGCCGCTGCGCGCCGACCTGACCCGCATCCTCGCCGCCGTTCTGGCTTTCGCGAAAGGCTCCTGATGACCCGCATCGACAATGCCCGCCATATCGAGGCTGCCACCGGCACCGAGCTTTCCGCCAAGAGCTGGCTCACCGAAGCGCCGCTGCGCATGCTGATGAACAATCTCGACCCGCGCGTCGCCGAGAACCCGCACGAGCTGGTGGTCTATGGCGGCATCGGCCGCGCCGCGCGCGACTGGGAGAGCTTCGATCGCATCGTCGAGACGCTGAGGCGGCTCGAAGGCGATGAGACGCTGCTGGTCCAGTCGGGCAAGCCAGTCGGCGTGTTTCGCACCCACCCCAACGCCCCGCGCGTGCTGATCGCCAATTCCAACCTCGTGCCGAAGTGGGCGAACTGGGATCATTTCCACGAGCTCGATCGCGCCGGTCTCATGATGTACGGCCAGATGACCGCCGGCTCGTGGATCTACATCGGCAGCCAGGGCATCGTGCAGGGCACCTACGAGACCTTCGTCGAGGCCGGGCGCCAGCATTATGGCGGCGATCTCTCGGGCCGCTGGATCCTGACCGCCGGCCTCGGCGGCATGGGCGGCGCGCAGCCGCTCGCGGCGACGATGGCGGGCGCCTCCTGCCTCGCGGTGGAATGCCAGCCGAGCCGGATCGAGATGCGCCTCAAGACCGGTTATGTCGATCGCATGACCGACAGCCTCGATGAGGCGCTGGAGATCGTCACCACGTCGAAGGCGCCGGTTTCGGTCGGCCTGCTCGGCAATGCGGCCGACGTCTATCCGGAACTGGTGCGGCGCGGCGTCCGTCCCGATCTCGTCACCGACCAGACCTCCGCGCACGATCCCCTCAACGGCTATCTGCCGCAGGGCTGGACGCTGGATCAGTGGGCCACCGCGCGAGAGAGCGATCCCGCCTCGGTCGAGCGCGCCGCGAAGGCGTCGATGGCGGTGCATGTCCGCGCGATGCTGGACTTCCACAAGGCCGGTATCCCCACCGTCGACTATGGCAACAACATCCGCCAGGTCGCCAAGGACGAGGGCGTGGAAAACGCCTTCGATTTCCCGGGCTTCGTGCCGGCCTATATCCGTCCGCTGTTCTGCCGCGGCGTCGGTCCGTTCCGC
>DATGEV010000270.1:0-5577 GCA_035309885.1 Sphingomonas sp. | reverse complement strand
CTTGCAGACGCTCTGGGCCGACGCAGGCCTGACCGACATCAGGACGTGCGAGATTACGGTGGCGCGCACCTTCGACGATTTCGAAGATCTGTGGGGTTCGGTGCAGATCGCCGCCAGCATGGCACAGGCCATCCGCGAGATGAGTCCGGAAGAGTTTGCCGAGCTCAAGGAGCGGCTGCGCTCGCGTTTCTCCGCCCACGCTTCGGGCGCCATCACCTACACTTCGCGGGCCAATGCAGTGACAGGTCGCGTCCCGGCGTGATCGGTTGTTTCGTGTGTGGTCTCAATCGGCGAGGTGATGCCGGGTAAGCGCGCCACGGCCGCGCGTTTGCAGCGATGAATGATCCGGTGAGAGGCCGGTAAGCCCGTCTTGAAAAGCGACGGGGCGCGAAATCTGGCGCCTCTTCCAACGTAGGATTTCATCTGCGATCGTTCGTGGGACGGCGAGCTTTCGCCTCTTTCCCAGCGTCGATCGATCGAGGAGCGCTCACGCGGATTTTGTCCGCGCGCGTGCGTGAGAGAGAATTTCAGAGAATATTCTTTGTAGCCAAATAGTTGGTGCCATCCAATGCTTCAAATTTTTGGTCGTCTTGGTGTCAACTTTGTCAACTTTGCCCCGGATGCCTTCCTGCAGCCGGGACCCCGCTCAAGTCGCATCCAGCCCCAGCATCCACGCGTCGAGCCGCGCGGCGGTGATCGGGGCGTCGGGGGCGTGGCCAGAGATGGCGAGGCGGTGGGCCATGATCCAGCGCAGGCATTCCGCGCGGCTCTCGAACGCCGGGAAGCGTTCATGGCCAGGATGGAAGCTGGCGTCGATCAGGAAGCGGGCGCCGCGGCGGCATCCGGGCGCTCCGGCCCAGTTGCGCACTGGTGCGGCAACGGCGGGAACCCAGTAGGCCGTGCCCGGATCGAGGACCGCCAGGTCGAAAACGATCTGCATTTCTCCCCTCCCGTGAAGAAAGCCGACGCGCGCCGGGCTTTGACTCCGTCGCGCATCCCTTTTGCCACTGGGAGGGGCGTTACGCCATCCGATTGAGGGCGCGCCTCAATCCTGCTGACTGAGCACCTGATAGGCCATCACCGCCGTCGCGACCGCAGCGTTGAGGCTGTCCGCCTTGCCGCGCATGGGGAGCTTCACGTGCAGGTCGCACTCGTCCTCATAGTCGGCGGGAAGGCCGCGCGCCTCGTTGCCGACCAGCAGGAAGCTGGGCTTGGCATAGCGCGGCTGGCGATAGTCGGTGTCGGTGCGCAGGCTGAGCGCGACCAGCTCGCCCGGGCCCGAACGCAGCCACCGGACGAAGTCAGGCCAGGTCGCATGGGCGATCCGCTGGGTGAACAGCGCGCCCATCGATGCGCGTACGGCCTCGACGGAGAAGGGATCGACACAGTCGTCGACCAGGATCAGCCCGCCGGCCCCTACGGCATCGCCGGTGCGCAGGATCGTGCCGAGATTGCCCGGATCGCGCAGCGCCTGCGCCACGATCCAGATGCCCGACGCGGTGCGGTCGATGCGATCGAGGCTAGTATCGAACTCGGCATAGACGCCCAGCACGGTCTGCGGATTGTCCTTGCCCGACAGCTTGTGGAGGATGTCGACGTTGGTTTCGATGGCCTCGCCGCCGCCTGCCTCGCACGCCGCGGCGAGGCGTACGACGAGCGGATGCGCCCGCATCTCGGCTGTGTAGAAGATCCAGCGCGGGAGGCGCCCCGCCTCCTCCGCCTCGGCGAGGATGCGGAGCCCCTCGGCGATGAAGAGCCCTTCCTCGCGGCGGTGGCGCTTCTCGCGCAGGTTGCGGACGCGCTTGACGAGCGGATTAGAGAAGGCGGTGATTTCGCGGGGCATGGCGGTCGATTAGCGGCTCGGCGCGCGCAAGGCTATTCCTCGCCGAACTTGTTCTCGACGAGTTCGACCAGCACCGCCAGCGCCTGTGCGGCGCCATCACCGGCGGTGGAGATGGTCACATGGTCGCCATTGGCGGCACCCAGCATCATCAGTCCCATGATCGAGGTGCCGGCTACCTTCGAGCCATCCTTCTCGACTTCGACGGCGGCGGTCTGCCCGGAGGCGAGGGTCACGAACTTGGCGGATGCGCGCGCATGAAGCCCGCGCTTGTTGGTGATCCGGACAATGCGGCTCAGCTGGTCCGTCACGCGGCGGCCTCTCCCAGCAGATCGGATGCGACCGAGATATATTTGCGGCCGGCATCACGCGCGGCGGCGACGGCGGCCTTGATCTTCATGGTGCGGCGGGCGCTGGCCAGGCGGATCAGCATGGGGAGGTTGATGCCCGCGATCACCTCGACCCGATCCGACTTCATCAGCGAGATAGCAAGGTTCGACGGGGTGCCGCCGAACAGATCGGTGAGCAGGATTGCGCCTTCGCCCGTATCAACGGCTGCGACGGCCGCCGCAATATCGTTACGTCGTTCCTCCATATCGTCCTCCGGACCAATGCAGATCGGCACGATCGCCTCCTGCGGTCCAACGACATGCTCCATCGCCGTCACGAATTCCGCCGCGAGGCGTCCGTGCGTCACCAGCACCAAACCGATCATCTATTCACCCGAGTTTGGCCTCTCTCCGATGACATCCTTGCTCCGGGCGTCTGACTGTTCTCATCGCTGGGCCAGATCGCGATGTACGATCGTGGGGGAAAAACCGCGACTGTGCAACCAGTCCCCGATCGTCTCAGCGACATGGACCGAACGGTGCCGCCCGCCGGTGCAGCCGAACGCCACGGTGACATAGCTTTTTCCCTCGGCGGCGTAGCGTGGAAGCAACAGCGCGAGCAGCCCTTCGATCCGCTCGGTCGCCTCCAGATAGGCCGGATCTTCGGCCACATAGGCGGCGACCGGCGCATCCAGGCCGGTCATCGGGCGCAGCACCGAATCCCAGTGGGGATTGCGCAGGAAGCGCATGTCAAACACCAGGTCGGCGTTGCGGGGAACGCCGCGGGCGAAGCCGAACGACATGATCGCGAGGGTGGTGCCGGCATCGGTCGTCGCGAATCGGGAGCGCAGTTCCTGCTGGAGCGTGTTGCTGCTGCTGTCGGTCGTGTCGATCAGATGGTCGGCAGCGCGGCGCAGTGGGAACAGCAGCTCGCGTTCGCGGGCGATGCCGTCCTCGGCCGGGCGGTCGAGCGCCATCGGATGACGCCGGCGCGTTTCCGAGAAACGGCGGATGAGCTCGCTGCCCGCGCAATCGAGGAAGAGAATGCCGGCATCGTCGCCATGGCCGCGCAGCCGCTCGATCCGCGTGACGATCCGCTGCGGGTCGAATCCGCGCGTGCGACTGTCCACCACCAGGGCGAGGGGGCGGTCCTCACCTTCGTGGCCAGTCGGATCGGGGACGTCGAGCAGGCGGTCGAGGAGGACCAGCGGCAGATTGTCGACCACCTCCCAGCCGATGTCCTCCAGCGTGCGGACGGCGGTGCTCTTGCCCGCGCCCGACATGCCGGTCACGAGGAGCAGGCGCCGCCGCTGGCCCTCGGTCGCCATCAGGCGATCGCTCGCAGCAGCATCTCGACCTTGATCGGCGCGGACGCCTCCAGTGGGGCGACCGCGGCAACCGGCACGTCGACCCCGGCGAGCCGACGGGTCTGGAGTTCGGGCAGCCGCGGGACGGGCACATTGAGGTCAATCATGAGGGCGACCTCGACTTCCGGCAGGTGGGGCATCTCGACGATGCCGACACCGCGGACTTCGATCTTGCCGACGATGTGGGGCGGGGGCGACGCATGGAGGCGGCCATCGCGGCGGCGGACCTGGCTATAATCGTCGGACACCAGCACCGCGCCGCGATCGATCAGCCTGAGTGCGAGATCGGATTTGCCCGAGCCCGAGCGGCCCGCGAGCAGCACGGCTCGCCCTCCGATCGCAACACAGGTGGCGTGGACGAGGTCGGAGGACAGTTCGGTCATGCTTCAGGCGCCCTCGGCAAGGTAATGAGGAAATGTGCGCCACTGCGCCCATCACTGCGATCGTGGACCTCGATCGTGCTGTCGTGCCCGTCAGCGATGGCTTTGGCGATGGCCAGGCCGAGGCCGCTGTGGCGCTCCGGTTCCTCGGTGTCCGAACGATCGGTGTGGAAGCGGCGGAAAATCGCGTCGCGTTTGTCTGGGGGCACGCCGGGGCCCTCGTCTTCGATTGCGATCAGCACGATGGCGCCGATGCCCACCGCGCTCACCTCGACGAGGCCGCCCGGTGGCGAGAAGGACACGGCGTTGTCGACCAGGTTTTCGATCATGCGCGCCAGTCGGCCGCCGTCGCCGAGCACGACGGTCGTCTCAACATAGGGACGAGCGAAAGCAACGCGCACATCACCGTTACGGCCGCGCTCCTCGCGGGCAGTGATGAGGCCTTCGATCAGCAGGCCGAGATCGATCCGTTCGAAGCGCGCCCGCGAGAGCTCGCCGTCGAGTCGCGAGATTTCGGCGACGTCAGTGATGAGGCGATCGAGACGGATCACGTCATCGTGCACGATGTCGAGCAGGCGGGCGTGGAGATCCGGATCCTTGACCACCGCCATGCTGTCCACCGCGGAGCGCAGAGAGGCCAGCGGGTTCTTGAGCTCGTGGCTGACATCGGCGGCGAAGGCCTCGACCGCGTCGATCCGCCGGCGCAGTGCCTGGCTCATGTCGGAGAGCGCACGGGCGAGCAGGCCGATCTCGTCGCGGCGAGACGGCAGGCGCGGCACCACCACCTCGCGGGCGCGCCCGAGCCGGACGCGGTGCGCGGCGAGCGCGAGATGCCGCAACGGCTGCGCGATCGTGCGGGCCAGGAACAGCGAAAGCAGCACCGACACGGTCAGCACGCCCACGATCACCATGCCGATCGCGAACCGCTCGGCGCGCACGATGCGCGTGATGTCGCGCACATTGTTGGTGGTGAGCAGGGTTCCGACGTCGGGAATGGTCATGGCGGCGGACAGCACCGGAGTGCGATCCGGAGCGCTGCGGTGGCGCGAGAAGACGGTGCCGGGAGCGGCCGCGGCCGCCCGTGCCTCAGGCCAGGCGTCGCGCGCGTCGACGGCCGGCTCGATGAAATGTGCGACCGGGTCGGCGCCGACGATATGATCGAAGCTGCGATCCATGAAGCGCGCGACGTGCTTCTGCCAGGGTTCGGTCTGCGGATCGCGAAGCTGATAGGTGGGCAGGGCGCCGCGCCAGCTGTCGATGATCGGCCGGCCCGCTGCATCATAGACGCGCAGGCGCTCGCCATCGACCTGCGCCATCCGCTGGGCGAGCGCAGCGCGCGCGGCCGGCGGAACTGCTGCGAGCGCGCCGCCGATCATCTCGACATCGCTTTCGGCCTGCTCGGTCCGCTCGGCGGAGACGCGGGCGCGATAGCTGTCGAGATAGAAGAAGCTGCCCGCGAGCATCGCCACCGCAAAGATGTTGACCGCGAGGATGCGGCTGGTCAGCGACCAGCGCGCCGACCATGTCAGCGGTCGTTCGTCGGACGGTGAGCGCTGGGCGAGGGACGCTTTATTCTTCGCCAAAGCGGTATCCCACTCCGTACAGCGTCTCGATCGCCTTGAACTCCGGGTCGACCTGCCGGAACTTGCGGCGCAGGCGCT
>DATGEV010000269.1:0-6691 GCA_035309885.1 Sphingomonas sp. | reverse complement strand
GGCCGCCCGGCCCGGAATCAATGCCGCTTGTCGGGGCCGAGCGCCGGATCGACGTCGCGCGGACGCACGAAGCGGACGAGCCGGCCGTGCCCCGCCGCAACGTCACGCCAATGCTCGACGTCGAAGACGAGCTCGGCGACGCTCGCGGTCGGATATTTCTCACCGACCGCATCACGAGTCGCGATCTCTTCTTCGCCATGCTCGGCCGAGAGGCTCAGCACCAGTTCCTCAAGCCCCGGATTATGGCCGACGAGCAGCAGGCTCGCGGCATCATCGGGCGCCTCGTGGACGACCTCGAGCAGGGTGGGCGCGGAGGCCAGATAGACGCGCCGGTCCCAGCCGGGCGACAGGCGGCGGCCATAGCCGTCGAACATCGCGTCCAGCGTCTCGGCCACGCGCACCGCGGGCGAGGCGATCACATAATCGAAGCCGATTCCCGCCTGGCGCATGTGCCGGCCCATCGTGGCGGCGGCGCGGCGCCCCTTGTCGTTGAGCGCACGATCGAAATCGCGCAGCGCCGGCTGGTCCCAACCGGACTTGGCATGACGAAAGGTGATGAGCCTCTTCACGCCGCCTCCCCGCTGCTCGTCTCGGGCGCGTGATGCCCGATCGGGCGGGCTGAGGGAAGGCCGCTCGCGACCGACGCCACCGCTTCGTCGAGCGTGACGCGGCGAACTGGCACGCCAGCGGGGAAAGCATCGAGCAGGCGCGAGGGCGTCGCGGCCGAAAGCAGCACGAAGCGCCCGCGATCGTCGGCCCGGCGAATCAATCGGCCGAACGCCTGCGCCAGACGCGCGCGCACCACCTCGTCGTCATAGCGGGTGCCGCCGCCCGCCGCCCGCCGCGCCGCGTGCAGCACGTTGGGCCGGGGCCATGGCACCTGCTCCATCACCACCAGCCGCAGCGAATGGCCGGGCACGTCGATGCCGTCCCTCAGCGCGTCCGTGCCAAGCAACGAAGCGTGCGGATCATCACGGAAGATGTCGACCAGCGTACCAGTGTCGATCGGATCGACATGCTGGGCGTAGAGCGGCAGCCCCGCGCGGGCGAGATGATCGGCGATGCGGGCATAGACCGTCTTCAGCCGCGCGATCGCGGTGAACAGGCCGAGCGTGCCGCCCTGCGACGCCTCGATCAGCCGCGCATAGGCGTGGGCGAGCTGGGGCAGATCGCCGCGCTTGAGATCGGTGACGACCAGCACTTCGGCCGCGCTCGCATAGTCGAACGGACTTTTCGCAGCGAAACGCTCGACCACGGTATCGAGATGGCGGGTGCCGGCGCGCGCCTCGGCTCGCGCCCAGCCGGCATCCTCTCCGGCCGCGGCGCCGGTCAGCGTCGCGGAGGTGACGAGCACGCCATGCGCCGGCGCCAGCACGGTCGAGGACAGCGGGCGGCCCGGATCGAGCCAGTGGCGATGCAGGCCGATGTCGAACTCGCGCCCCTCGATGCGATCGACCGCCAGCCAGTCGACGAAATCGGGATCGGTCTCGCCGCCCAGCCGGCCAAGCAGCGCAAGCCAGCCGGCGATCATCCGCGCCCGCGTGTTGAGCCCCGCCGCCGCGCCCTCGATCCGCGCCCGGGCCGGGCCGTCGAGCCAGTCGGGCGCTTCCTCCAGCACCGCGAGCAGCCGCCCTCCCAGCGCCGTCATCGGGCGCATCAGCGCCTCGAGCGCGGTTGCCGCCTCGCCCGCCGCCTCGATGGTGGGGCCATCGAGCGCGGCCGCCTCGGTCTCGATGCCATAGCCGGCGTCCGCCGCGGTGGCGCGGGCGAGCACGACCTGCCGCACCGCCGCGAGCAGCTTTTCGACCGGGCCCAGCGGCAGCCCCTCGCCGATGCGGCCGAGCCAGCCGTCGGCGACCAGCGCATGCGCCGCCTGAATCACCTGATCGAGCGCGAGCGCGCCTGCCTCGTCATAGGAGACGACATCGGCGAGCCGCGCCGACAGGCCGCGCCGGCGCCCGCGCGAGGTGCGCTCGGGGCCGATGATCCAGCGGCGCAGCTCGATCGCCTCCTGCCCGGTCAGCGCGGCGGCGAAGGTCGAATCGGCGGCGTCGAACAGATGATGCCCCTCGTCGAACACGATCCGGCCGAGCGCGCGGCCTTCCTCGCGCCGCCGCTCGGCGAGCAGCATGACGAGCGCATGGTTGGCGACGACGATGTCGGCTTCCTCGGCGCGGCGCACCGAATGTTCGATGAAGCAGCGGCGATAATGCGGGCAGCCGGCATAGACGCACTCGCCGCGCCGATCGGTGAGTGCGGTCGCCCCGGCGCGCCGGAACAGCGTCGGTAGCCAGCCGGGTAGATCGCCGCCCACCATGTCGCCGTCGCGCGTGTAGGCCGCCCAGCGCGCCACCAGCTGCGCCAGCACCGCCGCTCGGCCCTGGAAGCCGCCGAACAGCGCATCCTCCAGATTGAGCAGGCAGAGATAATTCTCGCGCCCTTTGCGCACCGCCACCTTGCGGCGCCGCTCGGCGGGATCGGGGAAAAGCCGCTCCGTCTCGCGGTCCAATTGGCGCTGCAGGGCGCGCGTGTAGGTGGAGATCCACACCGTACCCTGCGCCTGCTCGGCCCAGAGGCCTGCGGGCGCGAGATAGCCGAGCGTCTTGCCGATGCCGGTGCCGGCCTCCGCCAGCATCACGCGCGGCCGCCCCTCGGCGGTGCGCGGGCCGAAGGCGCGGGCGACGGCGGCGGCATAGGCGCGCTGCCCCGGCCGGGCCTCCGCCCCCTGCCCCGTGAGCTGATCGAGCCGCTCGACCGCCTCCTCCTCGGACACCAGCACGGTGCGTGGGGCCGGGCGCGGCGCCACCTCCTCCCATTCGGGCAGTTTGGCAAACAGGCCGCGCTCGGTGCGCTCGGGCTCGTTAATGCGCTGGATCAGCGCCTGCGCCCACGGCCAGCGTAGCCGCTGGAGCGCGTGCGCCACATCCCAGGCGCCATGGCGCTCGGGCCAGTTCGTCTCCACCGCGCCGAGCAGCGCGTCGGCGCAGGCGAGCAGCGTGGTGGTGGCGGACACATCGTCGGACGGCGGATCGATTCTCAGCGCGCGGGCGAGCCCGGCCGGTGTCGGCACTGCGAAACGCGCGGGATGGACGAAGGCAAACAGCTCCAGCAGATCGAGCCCGGAAATCTCGGCATAGCCCAGCCGCTGCCCGACCAACGGCGCGTTGAGCAGCACCAGCGGCCGCTCGGCGGCGAGCGCGATCGCCTCGCCGCGCTGCAATGTGCGCGTCGCCCCGCCCCGCTCGGCGAGCCAGATGCCACCATGGGTGGCGTGGAGGGCGAGAGGCGGCAGGGGGAGACTCACGAATCCTCTATAGGAAGGCGCGAACGGAAGGGAAACACGGCTGGGCCCGCCAGCAGCGCGTCCCAAGCGAAAATCACGTCAAAGTTGAAAACTCCCGACCGCACCCTAAGAGCCAGTGGCATGACCGACACTCCAGCCACCGCCCCGGATCTCCGCACCGCCGCCCTCGCCAGCAAGGCCTGGCCCTATGAGGAAGCGCGTAAGCTGATGAAACGCTGGCCGGAGGGCAAGGCGGACCCGATGCTGTTCCAGACCGGCTATGGCCCGTCGGGGCTGCCGCATATCGGCACGTTCACCGAGGTCGCGCGCACGTCGATGGTGCGCAACGCCTATGAGGAGATGACCGGCGGCGCGACACGCCTGATCGCCTTCTCCGACGACATGGACGGCATGCGCAAGGTGCCGGGCAACCTGCCCAACCCCGACATGCTCCACCAGCATCTCGACCAGCCGCTCAGCCGCGTGCCCGATCCGTTCGGCACGCATGATAGCTTCGCTGCGCACAACAATGCGCGCCTGCGCCATTTCCTCGACCAGTTCGGCTTCGATTACGAGTTCATTCCCGCCCACGAGGCCTATGGCGACGGCCGCTTCGACGAGACGCTGAAGGCGATTCTCCGCCGCTACGACAAGATCATGGGCGTGATGCTGCCGACGCTCGGCGAAGAACGCCGCAAGACCTATTCGCCGATCTTCCCGATCCATCCGGAGAGCGGCAAGGTGCTGCAGGTGCCGATCGAGGTGGTCGACGCCGAGGCTGGCGTGATCGCCTACATCGATCCCGACACCGGCCAGCGCCGCGAACAGTCGGTACTGGGCGGGCAGGCCAAGGCGCAGTGGAAGGTCGATTGGGCGCTGCGCTGGGTCGCCTTCGGGGTCGATTACGAGATGGCCGGCAAGGATCTGATCGATTCGGTCATCCAGTCGGGCAAGATCGCCCGCGTGCTGGGCGCGACGCCACCCGACGGCTTCAACTACGAGATGTTCCTCGACGAGGACGGTGCCAAGATCTCCAAGACCAAGGGCAACGGCCTCACCATCGAGGAATGGCTAACCTATGCCCCGATCGAGAGCCTCGCCTTCTACATCTATCGCGAGCCCAAGAAGGCGCGCCAGCTCAGCTTCTCGGTAATCCCGCGGGCGGTGGACGAATATTATCAGTTTCTTGGCCTGTACCCGGACCAGCCGATCGAGCAGAAGCTCGGCAACCCGGTCCACCATGTCCATCTGGGCCAAGTGCCGGCGGCCGACATGCCGGTCACCTTCGGGCTGCTGCTCAATCTGGTGAGCGTGGCGCTGACCGAGGACAAGGCGCTGCTGTGGCGCTACCTCCAGCGCTACGCGCCGCAGCTGAGCCCCGAGACGCACCCCGCGCTCGACCGGCTGCTCGGCTATGCGGTCGCCTATTTCCGCGACTTCATCGCTGCCTCGCTGGTGCGCCGCGCGCCGACCGAGGCCGAGAAGGAGGCGCTGCGTGCGCTCGACGCCCGCTTCGCCGCGCTGCCCGAGGGCGCCGACGCCGACGCTATCCAGTATGAGGTGTACGAGGCCGGCAAGGCGGCCGGTTTCGAGCCGCTGCGCGACTGGTTCAAGACGCTCTACGAAACGCTGCTGGGCTCCTCGCAGGGGCCGCGCATGGGCAGCTTCGCCGCGCTCTACGGCCTCGCCGAGACGCGCCAGCTGATCGCCGAGGCGCTCGCACGCGAGGCCTGACCCGCCCGAGCGCCCGATCGACGCCGCCGGTGTCGATCGGGCCTCCGGTCAGGGGATATTCACCCATCGCGCGCATAGTTGGGTCATGCCGTCCCTTCTTCGCAGTGCCCTTGCGATCGCGCTGATCGCTCCCCTCGCCGTGCAGGCGCAGGCCGCCAGCCCGCGCGACACGCTGATCCGCGCCGCCTTCGCCACCCCCGACAAGGCGCATGCGTTGGGACTGGTCAACCAGGCGATCGCCGAGGCCAACGCGACGCTGGCCCAGGCGCCGGCCGACCACGAGGCGCAGCTCCAGCACGCGCTGGGGATCGGCTATCGTGGCCAGCTCACCCGCTCGCCGAGCGACGCGCGGATCGCGCATCATGCGCTCGAGGCGATCGCCGCTGCCGATCCCGCCGACGCCGAGGTGCAGATCGCCGTGGCGGGCTGGCACCTGACCGCGGTGGGCGATCTGGGCGATTTCTTCGCCCGCACGCTGCTCGGCGCCAGCCGCGCCCAAGGCCTCGCCGCGCTCGACCGCGCGGTGGCAATGGGCGGCGATCGTGCCTTCTTCCCGGCCTATGCGGCGCTGATCCGGATCAAGCTCGATTCGTCCGATACGGCCACACCACTTCACCTCGCCGAACGCGCCGCGGCCGCGCCGGCGCCGGGTACGATCGATCGGGTTATGCAACGCGCCGCGATCCGCCTGATCCCCACGCTCCGTGCCGGCCAAGGCGCCGCTGCGTCGCGGATCGCCAAGCAGCTTTTGCCCTTCGGTACGGTGGGCTGACGCGCGCGGGCGCGCCGGTCAGCCCACCGGCAGCTTCACTTCTTTTGGGCAGCGATCCAGTCGTCGATCTTCTTTTCCAGCACCGTCATCGGCAGCGCGCCGGTATCGAGCACCTGCGCGTGGAAGGCGCGCGGATCGAACTTGTCGCCCAGCGCCGCCTTGGCCTTGACCTTCTCCTTGAGGATGGTGAGCTGGCCGACCTTGTAAGCCAGCGCCTGCCCCGGAATCGCGATGTAGCGCTCGACCTCGGCGGTGACATCCGCCTTCCCCATCGCGGAGTGCGTGGTCATGTATTCGATCGCCTGATCGCGCGTCCAACCCATCGAGTGGATGCCCGAATCGACGACGAGGCGCATCGCGCGCAACATCTCGTCGTTGAGGCCGCCGAACCGCTCATAGGGATCGGTCTCCATGCCGAGCTCGGGCCACAGCGACTCCGCATAGAGCGCCCAGCCCTCGACGAACGCCGTGTTGCCGCCAAAGCGCATGAAGTTGGGGAGCTTGTCATTCTCCTGCGCCAGGCTGATCTGGAAGTGATGCCCCGGCACCGCTTCGTGGAGGTAGAGCGTCTCCATGTCCCAGGTGAAGCGGCTGGGGAGATCATAGCCGTTGTAATAGAACACGCCCGGACGCGAACCATCGGCCGAACCCTGCATATATTCGCCGCCGGCCGAGCTCTTTTCCTTGTAGGCGGGCTCGGAGCGGATCTCGAGCGGGGTCTTGGGCACCAGTGAGAATTGCTCGGGGATGCGCTTGTCGATCTTGGCGCCCAGCTCGCGGTAGCGCGTCTCGAGCCATTGGCGCGATGGCGGCGCGAACTTGGGATCGGTGGTCATGAACTGGAAGAAGGCGTGCAGATCGCCCTTGAAGCCGACCTGATTCTTGATCGCCTCCATTTGCTG
>DATGEV010000268.1:0-8628 GCA_035309885.1 Sphingomonas sp. | reverse complement strand
CCACCGAGATCGCGCTGCCCATCGCCAGCCCGATCGCCGCCGCCGCCCGCTTCGAGCGCGTGCGCCGCTCGACATGCAGTTGCCCCACCAGAGGCCGCAACGCCTCGGCCGCCGCTTCGTCCCCTGCATCGTCGGCGAAGGCCGCGAGGTGCACGCGATGCCCGGCCGCGAGATGCTTCAGGATGTTGTAGGAGCGGATCTTGTCGCCACGATCGGGGGGAAAGGGAACACGGTGGGCGAGGAAAAGCAGGTCGCCCATCGGATCAGCCCAGCCCGCGCGCGAGCGGCGGCCCCAGCCGGTTCGCCACCCAGAGCGGCAGCTTCTTCCACGTCGCCACCTGCATCCGGTAGCGCGGGCTCAACGGATTGACCTCGCGCGGCGCGGCGCCATCGGCGGTGCGGACCGCATAGCCGAGCGGCCGGGGCTCGAATCCCCAATTCTTCTTGTAGGCAAAGGCGCCAGTGCCGAGCTTCGAGCGGCCGAAGTCGAACGCCGTGCAGCCGCGCTGCCGGGCGTGGCGCATCAGCGCAAAATACATGAGTTCGTTCGCCCGCAACGCCCGTGCCCCCCAGGTGCCTCCTCCCCAATAGGGCATCACCACGCCCCGATGATAGAGGCTCAGCACCGAGGACACCGCCTCGCCCTCATGCCAGACCGTCAGGATATCGGCATCCTCGCCGAAACGATCGAGCACGGCATCGAACAGCCTGCGTGGGAAGACCGGCGTGCCAAGATTGCGCACGCTCTCGGCATAGACGGCATAATGCGCGAGCCGATCGGTGGTGCAGCGACCGACCGTCACCGCCATGTCCGCGGCGAGCGCCTTGCGCACCTCGGCGCGCTGCTTGCGCGGGATGGCGGCGAGATCGGCCTCGTCGTCGGCGCCGAGCGGCCGGGTGAAGCCCGCATAGACGTCGAGCTTGTGCTGCCAGCCCTCGCCCGCTGGCATCGCGCCTCCGCGCAGCTCGAGGCTCGGGCAGCCGAGCTGCTCTGCCAGCCGCCAGCCCTCGGCCAGCAGCACGTCTGCCGCAGCATCGCTCGCGGCGAGCACCCCGCCGTCGACCGCGAAGCCGCTCGACACCAGCGCCTTGCCGAACAGCATTGATCGCATCGCGGTGAGCGGCAGCACACCCTCGATCCGGCTCCCCCGCGTGGCGACGAGCATGTGCCCGCGCTGCCCGGTGGCGGCATCGACCGCCTCTATCCAGGCGGGGAGATGGAAGGGCGTCCCCTCCGGGTGCGCGTTGACGAAGGCGGTGACGGCATCGCGATCGACGTCCGTGCCGATCCGCAGCGGCAGCACGGCCTCGGCCGGGTTCATGACGCCACCTGCCTCGCGACGACCTCGTCGACGCGGCCCCACTGGAAATCGCCGAGCAGGCGTTCGAGCTTGCCCTCCATCGCGTCCAGCCGGCTGTAGTGACGCAGTTTCGACCGCAGCGTTGCGTTGGCGACGCGCGGCTGTGCGGGATCGATCTCCCACGGGTGGAAGTAGAACACCGCCGGCCGTCCGGCCTCGCGATGGACCTGCCGGATCGCCCAGCGGCTGAAGCGATAGGGCAGCAGGCGGAAGAAGCCGCCGCCTCCCGCCGCCAGCGTCCACCCACCGACCCGCGCGGTCGTGACCGGCAGCTCGATCAGCGCGCTGCCCGCCACCGGTCGCCACGCGAAGCGCGGGCTGTCGGGCCAGCCATAATGATCGTGCCGCACCGGCGCGACGCTGGAGGAATAGGCATAGCCCTCCTCCGCCAGCACGCGGTGCGCCCAGGGCGTGCGCGTGTCGATCGAGAAGCTCGGCGCGCGATAGCCCGTCACCGCCACGCCCGCCGCATCCTCGATCACCGCACGGGCGCGGCGCAGATCGGCGCGGAAGGCTTCGGCGTCCATCGTGAAGACACGGTCATGATCCCAGCCATGGCTGGCGATCTCATGCCCCTCGACGACGATGCGGCGCATCAGCGCAGGCGCGCGCTCCGCCACCCAGCCGAGCGTGAAGAAAGTCGCCTTGACGCCGGCCCGCGCGAACAGGTCCAGCACCGCATCGGTGTTGCGCGCGACCCGGCTTTCGAGGCCCGCCCAATCTCCCTTGTCGATCACACGCTCGAATGCGCCGACCTGGAACCAGTCCTCGACATCCACGGAGAGCGCGTTGCGCATCGCCCTCGCCTCAGTGCGCGATGCCGTAGCGCTGGCTGACCGATTCCTCGCGCTCCACCCAGTCGATCAGCATCGACAGCACGCTGCGGATCACCGCCTCCTGCTCGTCGAGCCGCTCTTCGAGCTGGGCGATTCGATCCGCCATTTCGGGATCTTCGGCATGGACGATGCGGATCTGCGCGGCGTCGGTCGGCGGGGCAGCATCGGCAACGCGGCGAAGCATCGGCTCGTCCGCCTGATCGCGGAACTGCCCGCGTTCCTCTGCCATGTCGGCGGCGATGAGATCGACCGTGGCGCCGTCGATCCGGTCCAGCCCCTCGATCGCGCCATGCAGCAGCACCCGGCCGGCGAGCACATTGAGGCGACGCGGCACGCCGTCGGTATGGCGATAGAAGGTGCCCCAGGCGTCATCGGCAAAATCGAGCCGCTGCGGCGTCCAGCCGACCAGCGACAGGCGATGGCGGAAATAGGACTCGACCTCTTCCTCCTCCATCGGCGTCAGATGGTGAGTGGCGATCACGCGCTGGCGCAACTGCTCGAGATGCTTCGATCCATGAAAACGATCGCGGAACTCGGGCTGGCCGAGCAGGAAGATCTGCAGCAGCGACTGCCCGCCATTCTGGAAGTTGGAGAGCATACGCAGCTCCTCCAGCGCCGAGAGCGGCAGGTTCTGCGCCTCGTCGACGATCAGCAGCGTCTGGCGTCCCTCATTGGCGTGGAGGCGCAGCGTCCGCTCGATCCGCTCGATCAGCTGCGCCTTGGCGAGCCCCTCGGTGGCGAGGCCGAGCTGCTGCGCGGTGAGGCGCAGCATGTCCTCGTCCTCCACCTGTGTGGAGACGAGCCGCAGCACGTGCAGCCGCTGCGAATCGACCGAGGCCATCAGATGCCCGACCAGCGTCGTCTTGCCCGCACCCACGTCGCCGGTGATGACGATGAAGCCTTCGCCCTGCGCCAGACCATAACCCAGATAGGCCATCGCCGTTCGGTGCGTCTTGCTCTCGAACCAGAAGCGCGCATCCGGCGCCAGCTGGAACGGCCGACCGCTGAACCCGTAGTGGCCTTCGTACATTTACGCCTCCGCCGACGCGCCCGCTGGCGCGCTATCCCGATCGTTAGAGTTGATAGCGCAGCGCCAGCAGGGCTGCGCCGACCACATCGTCGTTGGTGCCGATGCCTGTCGCCCCCGACGACACGCTGATCGATGCGACGCCCAGCAGGCGGCGCGAGAATTCCCGGCTGTAGGTGCCGACCACGCCATAGGCCGTGTAGGAACCGCTGCCCAGAAGATCGGTGTCGTACCAGCTCGCCACCGCGCTCGCCGACACGCTGGACACGCGCGACACACGACGACCGACCGTGCCGTTGACGGTCACGCTCTGCTCGCGCACGCCGGCGAAGGTCGTGATCCCCGTGCCAAGA
This sequence comes from Sphingomonas sp., assembly GCA_035309885.1. Classification (GTDB taxonomy): domain Bacteria; phylum Pseudomonadota; class Alphaproteobacteria; order Sphingomonadales; family Sphingomonadaceae; genus Solisphingomonas. The sequence goes on along the minus strand of DATGEV010000268.1, from coordinate 5,051 downwards.
TCCGGCGCCAGATAGTGGCGATGATCGTAGCTGACACCCAGCCCATAGCTCCACGGCCCGCGCGTGCCCGACACCACGCCATAGACGCCGCGCGAACGATAGAAGTTCGAGTTGACCGAGTTCAGCGCCGACAGGCAACCGCCCTGCCCGCCATTCGCGCCGAACACGCAGAGCGACAGCGCCGAGGGGATCGGCAGGCCATCGGGTGAGAAAGCAGTCGGTAGCCCGCCGATCCCACTCGTGAGTTGACGCCCAAAGCTCTGCACATCGTCATAGGCCACCACTTCCAGGCTCGCCCGCGGTGAGACCTTGTAAGTCAGCCGGCCGGTCACGACGCGCTCGCCGTAGCGCTTGCCGCCACGCACCTCGAGCGAGGTGCGTGGGCTTGGCCGCCACAGCACGCCGACATCCCAGATCAGCCCGTCCTGATCGTAGGAGAGCAGGCGCGGCTTGCTGGGATCGGGGCGCAGATGGCGATGGCTGTCGAGGATGGGCGCGCCGTTGGCGTCGGTGAGGATCGCGGCCTGGCTGGCGCGGCCATCCTCATAGCCCACGCCCCCTTCGAGCGCGAGCGTGCGGGTCACCGGATAGACGAGGTCGAGCCGGCCGAACTTGTCGTTGTAGTGCTCGTCGAGGAAATGCACCTCGTCGCGCGTGTAGCCACCCGAGACGGTCCAGCCGAACGGCAACCCGCCGGCGCCCGGCCGCATCCCGAACGACGCGTCGACAGTGTGCGAGATCGTCGAAAAATTGGTCTGGATCAGCGGCTGGCCGGGGCCGAGATCGACCGTGCCGAGGCCGTTGGTCGTCCGCGTCCAGCCGAAGCGATAGTCGGCCGCGACATCGAACTCGCCGAAGCGATGGTTGAAGCTGGGCCCCGCCTGGATGGCGTAGACCTGCTGCGTGTTGCCGACATTGCCGAACAACAGGCCGGGCGTCCCTTGCGACAGCGTTCCTCGCGCGCGCGCCGCGATGCCGGCGGCCTGGAACGAAAAATCGGGAGTCGCCTGATAGATGAAGTTCGCCAGCCCGTTATGCGTGTCGCTGTCGCGGTAGCGATGCGACCAGGCGAAATAATGGTCGTAGCGATAGTCGATCTGGCCCTGGATCCTGGCGCTCTGCACGGTCGCGTCGACGCCCGCCGCCAACCCAGTATAGGTGACGGCGTCGTTGCTGTCGCCAGAAAGGTCCGCTGCGAAAACCTGCTGAACCTCGACATAGGGATGAATCGAGGTGCGCGCCGACGCCGGCGTGACGACGAGAACTACAGGAAGCAACGATACGATGCGCAGTGCGAAACGTCTCACCCGTCCATCCCATAATAGCGGCCGAAGCGGCGGTTGGCGCTACCGAACTCGACGCCGTTGAGCAGCAGTTGCGGCCGGGGACAGGCCGACAGCAGCTCCAGCGCCTCGCGCAGATCGGCTTCCCCGGTCTGTTCGGCACGGACGACGAACAATAGCTGGCCGCAGTGCATCGCCAGCACCGCGGCAGGCGACGCGGCGAGCGCGGGGGGAGAATCGAACAGGATCACGCGACGCGGATTGCGCGCACGCAGGCGATCGAGCACTTGCCGGGTGCGCTCGGACGCGAGCAGCTCGGTCGCCTCGTTGGTCGGCCGGCCGGCCGGCAGCACGAGCAGCCCCGGAATGTCGGTGCGGATCAGGCAGGCCTCGACGTCGACGCCAGGGTTCTCGATCGCATCGATCACGCCGGGCCCGCCTTCGAGGCCCAGCGTCGAAAGGATCTCCGGCTTGGCGACATCGGCGTCGATCAGGACGACCTCGATGTCCTTCTCGGCGGCGAGGCTGAGTGCAAGATTGACCGCGCAGAAGGTCTTGCCGTCGTCGGGCTGGGCCGAGCAGATCAGGATCGTGCGACCGTGCGTCACATCCGGCGCATGGCGCAGAAGCTGGCGCTTCACGATGCGGAACTCTTCCGCGATCGCGCTCGGCGCGGCGTCGGGCAGAATGTAGCCGCCCTCGCGCAGATTCTCCATTGCCACCCGGCCGAAACGGCCGATCGGCTCTCCATCATGGCAGGCGGCGGCGGCGCGCGCGGCGATCGACGTCGCGACAGGCGCCGGCGAATGCCAGCCATCCGACATGGCATGGACGGGGCCGCGCAACGCAGCGTTGAAATCATAGACGTTGGCCGCCCGCTCGACGAGCGACGGGCCGCGTGGCCCACGCGGGCGGTCTCCGCCCTTCGGGTCAGGCGCGATCGGGGTGTGCTTGCTCATGCCTCGGTCCTCATGCCATCAAGCCGCGCTGCACAAACTCGACACCCAGCAACAGGACATACGCTCCTACCAAGGCGCCGCCGGCGCCCATGAACCATTTGAGCTGCTGCGCCTCATGCGTCTTGTGACGCTCCCCGCTTACGAAACTGATCCCGCCCAGCACCGGAAGCCCGCTCGCCGCCGCCAGCGCCGCCGGCGTCGAATAGCTGGTCTGCAGCTTCGCCCGCACGAACGCCGCCGCCACACCGCCTGCCAGGGCGACCAGCAGCACCCCGGTCAGCAGCAGCGGACGCTTGGGCTTGGCCGGCACGCGTGACAGGCTCGGCGGATCAATCACACGGATCTGCACGCTGCCCGACTGGCTCTGCGCGGCGGCGCGCAGCTTCACCTGCTCGCGATCGGAGAGCAGTTTGTCATATTGCGCCTTGAGCACATCGTGATCGCGCGACAGCTTCGCCTGCTCGGCGGTGATCTCGGGCTCGTTGGCCTGCTTGGTAGCGAAGGCGTTGAGGTCCGACTGAATTTGCGCGCGGCGGGCGGCGAGCGCGACGGCATTCGCCTGCTTCTCCGCGACCATCGAACGCAGCGAGATATAGGATGGGTTGGGCTGGCTGTTGCTTCCGCCGGCCGGTTCCGCCGCCGCTGCGCCCTGTAGGTGCGCGATCTGCTTGCGCACCGCGATCACGTCGGGGTGCTGATCGGTCCAGCCCTGGGCCTGATATTGCGCGAGCTGTGCCTGGAGCTGGCCGAGCCGTTCGCGCGGGCCGCCAGTGCCGGCCGCGCTTGGCGGGCCGGCGATGGTAGCCGGCGTCGCTGCCAGCTGGCCGCTGATCGCCGCCAGCGAGCTCTGCGCCGCGGCCAGATTGGTCTCGACATCGGCGAGCTGCGAGCGCGCCGCCTCCATGCGCTGCTCGATCGAGCCCGAGCCCGGCAGCATTCCCATATATTTCTGATCGAACGCCTGCTGCTTCTGCTCGGCATCCTGAAGCTGCGCGCCGCGCTGGGCGAGCTCGGTGTCGAGGAACTTGAGCGAACGCTGCGCCTCGGCGACGCCACCGGCCGCATTGCTGGCGAGGAACAGATCAATCAGCTTGCCGACCACCGCCTGCGTCAGCCGGGCGTTCTGCGCGTCCGAAAAGCCACCGCCCGACAGGTCCGCACTGATCTGGAAGAGATTGTCCTGCGTGCTCTTGACGCTGACCGTCTTCTGCAGCCGGCCGACCATGATCGCCATGTCCTTGGGCGTCGCCGCCTGGCGGTTGAGGTCGGTTGCTTTGATCACGCCGGTCAGGTTGTCGGCCGACAGCAGCGTCTGACGCACCGTGTCGATGCCCTGCTGCTGTTCACCGCTGCTGATGCCCACCGCCTGCGGCAGGATCGACTGCGGCTCGATATAGATCCGCGCGCTGCTCTCATAGGTGTTGGGAATCAGCGACACCGCCAGCCAGCCGACCAGCGCGATCGCCCAAGCCACTGCCAGCGCCAGCCAGCGGCGACGCCAGACGGCGTGGATTGCGATCCGCACCTCTTCGAGAATGGCCTTCATCGTATTACGCCCCAGCCCCCCGGCTTCCCAGCGATCAGAACAGGCTCTCGGGGATGATGATCACGTCCCCCGGCTCAAGCTTCACATTCGCCTTGGTATCGCCGTGCTTCAGCAACTTGGCGATCTGAAGCGGATATTCCTGCTGCTTACCCGTTGCCTTGTCGTAGCGCACCAGCTTGGCGCGGTTACCTGCCGCGTATTGGGACAGGCCGCCCACCGCGATCATCGCGTCGAGCAGCGTCATATTGGCGCGATAGGGCAGGCTCGCCGGCTTCTCGGTCGCGCCGACGATGCGGATCTGCTGCGAATAGGTGCCCGAGAAATTCTCCACGATCACCGATACCAGCGGATCGGTGACATATTTGGACAGGCGTTCCTTGATGTCGTCAGAGAGCTGGGCCGGCGTGCGACCCACCGCCGGCAGATCGGCGATCAGCGGCGTGGTGATGCGCCCATCGGGACGCACCTGCACCTTGGCGCCCAGCTCCGGGTTGCGCCACACGAAGATGGTCAGCTGATCGAGCGGACCAATGACATATTGCTCGCCCGGCGTTTCCTGCGGCGACACGAAATTGGCCGACGGCAGCGTCGGTTCACCCGCCTGGGCGACGCTGGCCGTGAACACGAAGCCGGCGAGCACCGTCCCCAGCATGATCTTCGAAGCGCCGTGCAACCGCATAGTCCATCCCCTCATCACCAAGGCGGAGGAGAAACAGGCCGGCATGACGGCATTCCCCCACGGGATCATTCCCCTTTCGCCTAGCCCCATAGACGTGAATTTTACGTTAGGGCTACGGCGTCTCCGTCCGAAATGGACATCTCGGACGCCGGCGGATGCCCCAGAAAGGCTGCCGGCGACGCACTGGCGCCATAGGCCCCCGCCATGAATACCGCGATGACGTCACCCGCATCGGCGTGTGGCAGCACGACGTCATCGGCCAGCCGGTCGAGCGGCGTGCAGAGGCAGCCGACGATGCTGGCCTCCTCGGCCGGCTCGGCGCCGAAGCGGCTGGCCACCGCCACCGGATAATTGCGCCGCACCACCGTGCCGAAATTGCCCGAGGCCGCGAGCTGGTGATGCAGTCCGCCGTCGGTGACGAGGAAGATCTTGCCGTGGCTCTCCTTCCGGTCGACCACGCGCGTCAGATAGACACCGGCCTCCGCCACCAGCCAGCGGCCGAGCTCGATGGCGTAGCGATGCGCCTCGTCGCCCACCTGCCCGGCCAGCGCCTCGCCGATCGCCTCGACATCCAGCGCGATATC
>DATGEV010000267.1:0-10149 GCA_035309885.1 Sphingomonas sp. | reverse complement strand
AGATCTTCGCGATGATGCCCTGGTTCATGATGTTCATCATGTCGCCCTTCGCAGCGGGCCTGCAGGTCTATTACATCGCGTCGAACCTGATCACGGTCGCGCAGATGCAGTGGCTCAACCGGCGTAATGCGGCGCCGGCGGCAGCGGCGGCGAAGTGAACGACGAGCTCAACCCCGAAGAGGCCGCGGCGCGGCTGGAGGCAGCACGCAAGCTGTTCGCCGGCCCCGTCGCCTTCCTCAAGTCCGCCCCGGAGCTGAAGTTCCTGCCGGAGCCGAGCGCACCGGAGGTGGCCTTTGCCGGCCGCTCCAACGTCGGCAAGTCGACGTTGATCAACGCGCTGGTCAACCGCACGGGGCTTGCGCGCACGTCGAACACGCCGGGGCGCACGCAGGAGCTGAACCTGTTCGACGTCGGCGATCCGCTGGCCTTCCGGCTGGTCGACATGCCCGGCTACGGCTTCGCCAAGGCGCCGAAGGACATGGTGAAGCGCTGGAAGTTCCTGGTGAACGACTATCTGCGCGGTCGCGCCGTGCTGTCGCGCGTGCTCGTGCTGGTGGACGCGCGCCACGGCCTCAAGGATGTCGATCGCGAGCTGATGGGGATGCTCAACAAGGCGGCGGTGAGCTACCAGCTCGTCCTCACCAAGGCCGACAAGATCAAGCCGACCGAGCTCGCCAAGGTGATCGCCGAAACCGAAGCGGAGTCGCGCAAGCATGTCGCCGCACACCCGGTGATCCTGCCGACCTCGAGCGAGACCGGCGCCGGGATCGCCGAACTCCGCGCTGCGGTGCTGGACGCGATTTCGGTCTGACGTTGAAGCCCCCTCTCCCGCCTTCGCGGGAGCGGGTTGGGGTGAGGGTCTTCTTCTTCAGCCGCGCACAAGAAGAAGAAGACCCTCACCCACCCGCTTCGCGGGCCCCTCCCTCTCCCGCGCGAGGGGGCGGGAGAGGGCACCCACTAAGGCCGCTTGACGCCCCTCGTCTGCGCCGCGACAACCTTGGTCATGCTCAAGCTCATCATCGGCAACAAGGCCTATTCCTCCTGGTCGCTGCGCGGCTGGCTGGCGGTGAAGCAGTCCGGCTTGCCGTTCGAGGAAATCGTCGTCCCGCTCTACAACGAGGATTGGGACAAGCGTCGCGAGGGCGACGAGTTCGCTCCGTCGCAGGGCAAGGTGCCGATCCTGTGGGACGGCGACACCGTCGTCTGGGATTCGCTCGCGATGATCGACTGGCTGGCCGACCGAGTCGGACGCGAGCGCTTCTGGCCCGCTGACGACGCCGCGCGCGCGATGGCGCGATCGATGGCCGCCGAGATGCACTCGGGCTTCGCAGCGCTCCGCCGCGAGCATTCGATGAACATCCGTCGCCAATTCCCGCCCGCCCCTTTGTCAGAAGAGGTGGAGGCCGATCTCGCCCGCATCTTTTCGCTCTGGGCGCAGGCCCGCGCGCGCTTCGCCGGCTCGGGCGACTTCCTGTTCGGCGAGTTCGGCGCGGCGGACATCATGTTCGCGCCGGTCTGCACGCGGTTGGTCACCTATTCGATCCCGATCCCGCGCTTCGCCGTTCCCTATGTGCAGGCGATCTTCTCGCACCCCTGCATGCAGAGCTGGATCGCCGACGCGCAGGAGGAAGACTGGGTGATCGAGCAGTTCGAGAGCCCGCAGGGACAGGGCTGAACAACTCGATCCGTTCGGGCTGAGCCTGTCGAAGCCTCGTCCTCCTTTTCGAAAAAGGACAGCCCCCTTCGACTGCCTTGCAGGCGCTCAGGGCAGGCTTCGACAAGCTCAGGGCGAACGGGTTTGGTCGCTAGTAAGCCGTGCCGTCCTTGTGGTGGTAACTGTCGCTCGCCGCATCGTAGAGCAGGTCGATATCGGGATAGTGGCAGGGGCTCGTCTCGGCCACGCCCATCACCACGAAGGTGCAGCCGCTCTCGCCCGCGATGATGTGGTGGCCATTGCCGTCCATCTTGGGAAAGGCCGCGCAGTCGCCCGCCACCAGCGGTGTCTCTCCGGCATCGTCGACCAGCACGGCATGGCCCGCCACCATCACCAGAAACTCGTCCTCGCCCTCATGCCAGTGGCGCTGGGCGGACCAGGCACCGGGCGGCAGCGTGACATGGTTCACCTCGAAATCGGTGATCCCCGCCGGCTTCGACAGCCGCCGCGCCGCGCGCTTGTGCGCGGAGAGGTTGTAGGGGGCGGGATAGCCGCTCCCCATGAAGGGCTCGATGGCATCGAGATCGATACGCGGCATGGGCAGCACCTAGTCAAACGGATCGCGCCAGCCTAACCCCTCGGCCATGTCCGGTCCAATCGATCCCGTCGCGCTCACCGCCGATCTCATCCGCTGCCCCAGCGTCACCCCCGCCGATGCCGGCGCGCAGGACGTGCTGACGGCGGCGCTGGAGGTGCAGGGCTTCACCGTCCACCGCTTCACCAGCGGCGAGGCGCCGCACGGGCCCGTCGAGAACTTGGTCGCGATCCGCGGCCACGGCGCGCCGCACTTCGCCTTTGCCGGACACAGCGATGTGGTGCCGGCGGGGCAAGGCTGGACCGGCGGCGCCTTTGAGCCCGCCATCCGCGGCGACCTGCTCTACGGGCGCGGCGCGGTCGACATGAAGGGCGCAATCGCCGCTTTCATCGCCGCCACTGAGCGAATGCAGGGCCATGCCGGCACGCTCAGCCTGCTGATCACCGGCGATGAGGAAGGCCCCGCCATCCACGGCACGCGCGCCATCCTCGACTGGATGGCCGAGCGCGGGCTCAGGCCGGACCTCGTGCTGGTCGGCGAGCCGACTTCCGACCAGCGGCTCGGCGACACGATCAAGATCGGCCGGCGCGGATCGATCAATGCCTGGATCCAGGTGCCCGGCACGCAGGGGCATGTCGCCTACCCCCACCTCGCCGACAATCCGGTGAGCCGGCTGGTGCGAATCCTCGATCGGCTGAAGACCTGGCATCTCGACGAGGGCAACGCCTGGTTCCAGCCCTCCAACCTCGAAGTGACCGACATCGAGGTGGGCAATCCCGCCAGCAATGTGATCCCGGGTGCGGCCCGCGCGCGGCTCAACATCCGCTTCAACGACGAGCAGGCGGGGCATGCGCTAGAGGCGGAGATTCGCCGCGTGGTGGCCGAGGAAGCGCCGCGCGCGAGCGTCGATGCGCTGATTTCGGGCGAGGCCTTCCTCACCGAGCCCGGCGCGCTCTCCGATCTGGTATCGGGCGCGATCCGCGAGGTGACGGGGATCGCGCCGCAGCTCTCCACCACCGGCGGCACCTCGGACGCGCGCTTCCTGTCGCGCATCGCACCGACGGTCGAGTTCGGCCTGCCCAACGCCACGATGCACAAGCTCGACGAGGCGGCGGCGCTCGACGACCTCCGCCAACTCGCGGACATTTACGAGGCGGTGCTGAGGAAGGCGCTGGGGTGAAGGGGAAATTTCAGCGCCAGAGCTGAACTGCCAGAGCAACGGTCACCACAACGATGATGGCCGCCGCAGTCTCTTCGAGCGAATGCTGATTCCATTCCCAAATTTGCAGGCCCGCATAAGCCGGCATGTTGGCGCGGTGGCCGTGACCGAAGGCCTCGATCCACTGATATTCGCGCTGTGTGATTTCCCGCATCACGCAGACCGCGCTGCCGGCGAAGGCGCCGATCCAAAGGCTCGCCTGTGTGGACGTTCCAAAGCTCCTGCCGATAAGCCAGCACATGATTTGAACGCCGATCGCAATGGGCACATGAGCGAGCATGCGCCTTTAACGATCACACTGCGCCTCGGTTTCTGAAGTTCGTTTGCTCGAAGCCGGAACGAGTGTGAGACGGCGGCAATTGAGCCCCGTCGCCCTACCCACGCGTCCGCCGCATGATGATGTAGAGCGCGCCCACCCCGCCATGCTTCGGGTGCGCGCTGCGGACGGCCGCGATGTGGGCGGCGTGGCGCGAATGCTGGAGCCAGTCGCCGACCGACGCGCGGATCGCGCCGCGCACAGGGCGGCCGTCGATCCGCTCGGTCGAATCACGCGGCGGACGGCCAGTGACGAGCAGGATCAGCCGCGCATGGCGCTGGATCGCGCCGGCCAGCCCCGCCTCCAGCTCGGCATGCGCGTCGATCAGCGTGTATCCGTGCAGATCGATGGTGACGTCGGGCGCGACCACGCCGCGCCGCAGCCGCCGGTCCCAGCCGCCGTCGAGCGTCTCGCCGGGCTCGGGCGCGCGCGGCGGCTTCTTCGCGGCCATCCGCCTGGTGACCGCGACCGGCACGGGGGTCGGCGGCGGCGCAGGTTCGACCTTGGGCGACGGCTTGGCCACCGGCGCCGCGCGCAGCTTGCGCCCCTTGAGCGGCCGCACCGTGTCGATCACGCGCTGCCAGAGCGCGCGGCCGTCAGGGTCGAGCGGTCGGTCCGGCATTGCCGCCCAGCCCCTGCGCGCTTGCCCGCGCCACCGTACCCGTGGGCACCAGCAGATAGGCGGTCCCGCGCGCCGACATGCCGCCGGCGATCCGCGCCGCGTCCTCGCCCGCGCCCCAGAAGGTGTCGAAGCGGTTGGCGCCCTTGATCGCGCCGCCGATGTCCTGCGCGACCCACAGCCCCGCCACGTCGCTGCGATCGGCCGAGCCCAGCCACACCGGCGCGCCGAGCGGGGTGAAGCCCGGGTCCGCCGCCACCGTAGTGCGCGGCGTCACCGGCACGCCGAGCGCGCCGAGCGGCCCGGCGCCGTCGCGCTGCTTGAAGAAGATGAAGCTGCGGTTCTGCCGCATCACATTGTCGGCTTGGTCGGGGTGCGCCTTCAGCCAGCCGACCATGCCCTGCATCGATCCCTGATCGACGGTGATGAGCCCCTGTTGGATCATCCACTTGCCGATGCCGGTGTAGGGCTGGCCGTTCTCCGCGCCATAGCCGATGCGGATCACCTGACCGTCGGGCAGGCGCAGGCGCCCCGATCCCTGGATCTGGAGGAAGAAGAAGGCGGTCTTGTCGGCGGCATAGCCGATCACCGGGGCATGCGTGCCGAGCGTGCCAGCCTCGATCTGGGTGCGATCGGCATAGGGGACCAATCCGCCATATTGCACGCGCCCGCGGATCTTGCGGCCCTTGAGGTCGGACGCGAACTTGCCGAGATCGACCTCGACCAGATCGTCCGGCACGCCGTAGATCGGCACGTCATAGCCCGGCGCGGGCTGGAGCGAGGCAGCGATCTCGGGCTCATAATAGCCGGTCGCGTAGAAGCGACCCTCGCCCACCTGCGCGGTTTCGAAATAGCGCTGGAAGAAGTCGAGCGCCTGACCATCGGGCCACGTCATCGCGGCGGCACAGGCGGGCTGCCAGTCGACCGGCTGGGTGAGCCCGCTGCCGTCGGTCCGCTTCATCAGCGCCGGGCAGGACAGGCGGAAGGCGCCGAGCGCATCGCGCGCGCGCGCCGGATCGATCGGCAGCGACGTGATCGCGGGGCCGGGGCGCACGCCGGCCAGCAGCGCGCCGGGGGCCGCCGCCGGCTTGGTAGTAGCCGGCAGTGGCAACGGCGCCGGTTGCGACGGTGTGACCGGGCGGGATGGCGGACGCTGCGGCCCCACTTGGCCGCGCGGTCCGCCCGACGGCGCGACGCAGGCCGACACCGTCAGCGCGAGGGCGGCAAGGGCCGCCAGCCGAAGCCGGCTCATGCCGCCTCGTCGGTCTCGATCAGGATCCAGTTGGGGTCGTCGACGCGGACGTTGCGGCTGAAGGTCCACAGATCGTGGGTCTGCACCGCGTCGGTCAGCGAGCCGGCGACGACATGGCCCTCGGCATCGCGCGTGATCGCCGCAATATCGGCATCGAAGCGCACCGAAACCACCGCCATCTGGCCGGCCATGCCGGCGCTGTCGATGATCGAGCGCTCGATCGAGACGAGGCGATTCTCCAGCGTCTCGCCGGCAGCGCGGCGGGCCTCGATCGCGTCGCGGAAGGCCTCATAGACCTCGTCGTCGGCCAGCCGGCGCAGTTCCGCCTCGTCGCCGCGCCAGAACGCCTCGAGCACCATGCGATAGGCCGAGCGAGCGCCCTCCAGGAAGCCGGCGACGTCGAAATGCGGATCGGCACCGACGATCGCGCGCACGCCGTCGAGGGCGTGCGGATCGATCACGGCCGCGCTGATGCCAGCGGATTCGACCTTGCGTTCGACGACCGGCTCGATCGTCGGGCGGGCCACCATCGGGGTCGGCTGCACATCTGCGGGCTTGACGATCGGCTGCTCATGGCCGGTGCGGCGGCCAAGCACGGCATAGAGCCGCAGACCGACGAAAAGGGCAACACAGGCCAGGATGATGATCTCGGGCACCGAACCTCCACGCTTGGGCCAATTGAACGCCCTGAGCTCCATAAGAGTTTCCTACATAGAGGACAGGGACGCTGGTTTCAAATCTCGCTGCCCCGCCCATCCGGCGCCCGGGCGCCATTGCCCTGCGCCCGGGTGGCTGCTAGCTGCCGCCAATATGCGCGCGCCCAGGCGTGCGGGTCACCAGCCAATTGAGGATGATGCCAGATGGCCGAGAACGAGGCCCCCGATTTCCTGACCGTGCCGCAGCCCAATGGTGAGGACGCCGCGCCCCAGGTCGGCATGCTGGCGCAGTATGTGAAGGACTTCTCGTTCGAGAATCCCAACGCGCCCGCCGTCTACAACTGGCAGAACCAGCCGCAGATCGACGTGCAGTTCAACATCGGCACGCAGCCGGTGGCCGACGATGTGCACGAATCGGCAATCCGCATCGAGATCACCGCGACCGCGCCCGAGGGCGTCGCCTTCAAGCTGGAGCTGCTCTACGGCGGCCTGTTCGCGCTCCGCAACGTGCCGGCCGACGCGCTCCAGCCCTTCCTGCTCGGCGAAGCGCCGCGCCTGCTCTTCCCCTTCGCCCGCCGCGTGGTGGCCGATGCGGTGCGCGACGGCGGTTTCCCGCCGCTGATGCTCGATCCGATCGACTTCAACGCGCTCTATTTCTCGCAGCTCGCGCAACAGGGCGCGATCATGGGTGAGCCGGCCGGCCAGGCCTGATCGCTTTCAGTCGGGGACGCGGGGCGCAATGAGCCTCGTCAAGAATACCGCCACGATCGGCGGACTGACGCTGATCAGCCGCGTCCTCGGCTTCGTGCGCGACCAGTTGATGGCGCATTTCGTCGGCGCAGGCTTCGCGTCGGACGCCTTCCTGGTGGCTTGGCGCCTGCCCAACCTGTTCCGCGCCCTGTTCGCCGAGGGCGCCTTCGCCTCGGCCTTCGTGCCGATGTTCAACCGCGTCGTGGCGGAAGCCGAGACGGAGGGCCGTGAGGGCCTGCCCGCCGGCATCCGCTTCGCCGAAGATGTGCTGTCGGTGCTGCTGCCCTTTCTGGCGGTGTTCACCACGCTGATCATGGCCTTCCCGCGCCCGATCGTGTGGCTGATCACGCTGGGCTTCAAGGAAGGCGGCGGGGCGGCCAAGTTCGATCTGGCGGTGCACCTCACCCAGATCACCTTCCCCTATCTAATGCTGATCTCGCTGGTGTCGCTCCTGGGCGGCATCCTCAACTCGCTCAACCGCTTCTGGGTGAACGCGGCAGCGCCGGTGCTGCTCAACATCTGCATGATCGCGGGGCTGCTCTTTTTCCGCGGCCACACCGGCATCGACACCGCGCGGACGCAGGCGATTGCCGTCACCGTCTCGGGCGTGGCGCAGCTGCTGTGGCTGATCTGGTCGTGCAAGCAGGCGGGCGTGTCGCTCAAGATTAAGCGGCCGACGCTCGATCCGCAGGTGAAGCAACTGCTCACGATCATCTGGCCAGCCGCGGTCGGCGCGGGTGCGGTACAGTTCAACCTGCTGATCTCGACCATGCTGGCCGCCGGATTCCTGGGCCAGGGCTCAGTCTCCTACCTTTATTATGCGGATCGGCTGAACCAGCTGCCGCTCGGGCTGATCGGCATCGGCATCGGCACCGCGATCCTGCCCGCACTTTCGCGCCAGATCGGCGGCGGCAACGAGAAGGCGGCGATCGACACGCAGAACCGCGCGATCGAGCTGTCGCTGCTGCTCACCCTGCCCGCCACCGCCGCGCTGATGGTGGCCTCCACACCGCTGGTCCACGGCCTACTCCAGACCGGCCACTTCACGCCCGAGGATACCCACGCCTCGGCCACGGCGCTCACCGCGTTCTCGCTGGGGTTGCCCGCCTACATCCTCATCAAGGTGCTGACGCCGGGCTTCTACGCCCGCGCCGACACGCGCACGCCCGTCAGGATCGCGATGATCGCGATGCTCGGCAATCTGGCGCTCAACCTCGGCTTCGTGTTCCTGACCAGCCTCGCGCATGTCGGCCTCGCGCTGTCGACGGCGGTGGCGGCGTGGATCAATGTCGGGCTGCTCTACTGGACGCTGCGCCGGCGTGGCCATTTCCATGTCGACGCGCAGTTGAAGCGGCGCGGCATCCGCCTGCTGATGGCGACGGGGGCGATGACGGCGCTGCTGCTGGCGATCGATCCGCTTGTCGATCCGTGGCTGGGGCATGGACTGGTCGGGCGCGTTGGCGGGCTGTCGGTGCTGATCGGCCTCGCCTCGCTCTGCTATTTCGGCTGCGCCTTCCTGTTCGGCGCCTTCCGCGTGGCCGACCTCAAGGCCCAGCTCGCGCGCCGTCGCGCTTGACCTCGGCCTCTGCCCGCGCGACACGCGGCGGCACTATGGCAAAACGCGTCGTCTCGGGCATCCAGCCCACCGGAAACCTTCATCTCGGCAACTATCTGGGCGCCATCCGCAACTGGGTGCGCATGCAGGACGAGGTGGCGCGCGAAGGGGGCGAGTGCTTCTTCTTCCTCGCCGACCTCCACGCCATCACCGTCTATAACGAGCCAGCGCAGCTGCGCGCCAATGTGCGCTCGATGGCGGCGGCGCTGATCGCAGCCGGCGTCGATCCGGCGAAGTCGACGCTGTTCAACCAGGCCGCCGTCTCGGCCCATGCCGAGCTTGCCTGGATCCTGAACTGCACCGCGCGGATCGGCTGGCTGAACCGCATGACCCAGTTCAAGGAAAAGTCCGGCAAGCATCGTGAGGGCGCGTCGATCGGCCTGTTCGCCTACCCGGTGCTGCAGGCGGCCGACGTGCTGATCTATCACGCCACCCATGTCCCGGTGGGCGAGGACCAGAAGCAGCATCTCGAGCTCGCGCGCGACATTGCGACCAAGTTCAACACCGACTTCAATACCGACCTCTTCACCCTCCCCGAGCCCATGATCCCACCCGCCGCGGCGCGGATCATGAGCCTGCGCGACGGGGCGGCGAAGATGTCCAAGTCCGATCCGTCGGACATGAGCCGCGTCAACCTGACCGACGACGCCGACACTATCGCGTCCAAGATCCGCAAGGCCAAGACCGATCCCGAGCCGCTCCCCGCCGACCCGGCCGAGCTGGAGGGCCGCGCGGAGGCGAAGAACCTCGTTGGGATCTATGCCGCGCTTACCGACACATCGGTGGCCGATGTGCTGGCACGCTTCGCCGGTCAGGGCTTCGGCGCCTTCAAGCCGGCGCTGGCCGAGCTGCTGGTCGAGACTTTGCGGCCCATTTCGGGACGCTTGGCCGATCTGGAGCGCGATCCCGCCGAACTCGACCGCATCCTCGCGGCCGGCGCGGACAAGGCGCATACGGCGGCCGAGCCGGTGGTCGCGGGTGCCTATTCGGCACTCGGTCTCACCCGCAATACCCGATGACAAGGCACTACGTTCAACGCATATTCAGCACGCTTGGCGGACATTAGTCTGCAAACTCTGCCATCCGGCTTTCGTGTAACAAGAGGTCAGCCATGAAGATCAAACGTGCGTTGCTGGGTCTGGCCGCTCCTGTTGCGCTTCTGGCGATGAGCGGATGCGCCAACCATTTCACGGCGAACGTCTCCCGCTTCCAGCAATTGCCTGCGCCGCAGGGCCAGACCTTCCGAGTCGAGCCGACCGATCCGCGTGATCGCGGCGGGCTCGAATTCGCGACCTACGCCAATGCGGTCGCCGGCCATCTCGCGCAGGTCGGCTATCGCCCGGCGGCGCCCGGCGGCAGCGCCGACATGATCGTCCAGGTCGGCTATGGCGTCGACCATGGCCAGCAGAAGGTCACCACTTCTCCAGGCTTCGACTGCGGTTGGGGTGGCTGGGGCGGCTGGGGCGGCGGCTT
>DATGEV010000266.1:0-5426 GCA_035309885.1 Sphingomonas sp. | reverse complement strand
GGGGTTCCAGTCGCTGGGCCGGCCATGATTCCAGTCATTATTGGCATGGTCATTGTCGTGCCCGCCATCGGGACGACCGCCCCACTGGCCACCGGGGCGCCCATGATCGTTGCGATCGCCGGCCCACAGGCCCTCGCGCGGGCGGACACCCGCCGGCGCCGCGGGCGCGCCGCCACCCGGCTGGTTGTGCCAGTCGCCACCCGACTGGCCATGGTAGCCACCGCCCGGACGGCCCGGTTGCCCCTGAGGCTGACCCTGCTGCGGCTGCGCCTGGGGGGCCTGCGCCGGCGCCGGCTGCTGCCAGCCGCCGCCATGGCCCCGTCCATCGCCGTTACCGTTACCCTGACCACCGCGATGATCGCCGCCGTCGCGATGCCAGTCCGCATGGTCGCCATGATCCTGTGCGAGCGCCGGGGCGGCCATCGCAGCCGACGCCAGCAGCAGCGCGGAAATCATCAGTCGCATCCCGAATATCCCATCCCAGCAGGCGCAAGATGCACCCGTACCTGACACTGATGCAATAATACGCCTGACGGGGTGCTGAACTCACCTGTCAGCAACCGGAAAGGTTCGCCGTGGGCGACGCCAGCGTCGCAAGGAACGCCGCGGCGGCACGGCTGCGATGCCGCTCGCGATGCGCCACGACGACAAAAGCCCGCTCGGGCAGATCATGGTCGAGCCGCACGACCCGTCCTGCCGCCAGACGCGGGGCGGCCGCCAGATCGGACACCGCGGTGACGAGCCCGCCGGCCTCAACCGCCGCGAGAACCGCCCCGTTGGACGGCAGCTCCAGCCGGACATCCAGATCGGCCAACGCAACGCCGAGCCCGGCCAGCGCACCGGCCAGATGATCGCGGGTGCCCGATCCCGGCTCGCGGAGCACCCACCCCGCCGCGCGCAGCGACACCCGGTCGATCCGCCGCCCCAGCAGCGGGTGGCCGGGCGCCACATACAGCCCCAGCCGGTCGCCGCCGACCCGCTCGGCACGGAGATGCGGATCACCCACCCGCCCCTCGACGAACGCGAGGTCCGCATCACCGGCCAGCACCGCCGCGATCGCCTGCGCGCTGTTGCCGACGCTGAGCGGCAGGGCGATGCCGGGATGCCGCGCCGCGAAGCGCGCCATCCGCGCCGGCAGCCAATCGCTCGCCACCGTCTGGCTGGCGGCGATGCGCAATTCGCCCCGTTTGAGCCCGGCCAGATCGTCGAGCATGCGCTGCGCCGCCGCCGCGCGCGCCAGCACCGCCTGCGCCTCGGGCAGAAAGGCACGCCCCGCGTCGGACAGCACGATCCCCCGCCCCACCCGATCGAACAGGCGGGTGGCATGGCGCTCCTCCAGCGCCGCCACCGCCGCGCTCACCGCGGGCTGGGTGAGATGCAGCACCCCGGCCGCCTGTGTCATGCTGCGCCGTTCGGCGACCGCGACGAAGATCCGAAGCTGCTCCAGCGTCACAACTCATATCCAATACTTATTGATTGCACTATATCAATCGATTAGATTTGTGTCGAGCCAGGAGGCATCCCGCTGGCCATGGCTACGACCCTCCCCCTCTCCGCCGCGCCAGCCCCATCCGGACTGGTGCACCGCACCGCCACCGTGCTGCCGGGCCTGCTGCTCTCGCTCGCCGTCACGCTCGCCGCGCTCGTCGCGCAGCGGGCGGAGGTGGCGCTGACCGGGCGAGCGTGGCTCGAGGCACTGGTGCTCGCGATCCTGATCGGCACTGCGGTCCGCACCGCCTGGGCGCCCGGCGCGCACTGGCAGGCGGGGATCCGCTTTTCCGCGCACATGCTGCTGGAAGTCGCGGTGACATTGCTCGGCGCGACGATCAGCCTCGGCGCGATCGTTGGTGCGGGGGCGCCGCTGGTCGCCGGCATCGTCGCCACGGTCGCGATCGCGATCAGCGCGAGCTTCGCGCTGGGCCGACTGTTCGGCCTGCCGCGCAAGCTCGCGATGCTCATCGCCTGCGGCAACGCGATCTGCGGCAACTCGGCTATCGCCGCCGTCGCACCGGTGATCGAGGCGGAAAGCGACGACGTCGCCGCCTCGATCGCGTTCACCGCGGTGCTCGGCGTCGTGGTCGTGCTGGCCCTCCCGCTCCTCGCCCATGCGCTGGGGCTGGGCGACCATGCCGGCGGCGCGCTGGCCGGTCTGACCGTCTATGCGGTGCCGCAGGTGCTCGCCGCCGCCGCGCCGCTGGGCGTGGTCGCCGTGCAGCTCGGCACGCTGGTCAAGCTGGTGCGCGTGCTGATGCTCGGGCCGGTGGTGATGGGGCTGTCGCTGCTGATGGCGAAGCGGCGTGGCCAGGTGCAGTCGGTCGCCAGCCACAGCGTCGGCGCGCTCGTCACCCGCTTCGTCCCCTGGTTCATCCTCGCTTTCCTGGCGCTCGCCGCGGCGCGCTCCACCGGGCTGCTTCCGTCGGCGCTGGTGGCAGCGGCGGGCCAATTCGCCAGCCTGCTCACCATCGTCTCGATGGCGGCACTCGGGCTGGGTGTGGACCTGCGCAGCGTCGCCGCTGCCGGGCCCCAGGTGGTCGCGGTAGTAACGCTCTCGCTGATGATCCTGGGCGGCGCCGCGCTGATCGCGATCCGCCTGGCCGGGCTCGCGTGACGGATCAGCGCTTCACCGGCGCCAGCGCCGGCACCGCACGGGCCGCATCGGCAGGATCGATACCGGGAGGAGGCGCCGCGAGGATCGCCTCCTCTCCGCGTGCCGCCCGCGCCGCGCGGTGGATCGCCCGACGCAGGCGCGGCTGCACTCCACACCGACAGAGATGATGGATCGCGACATCGATCTCCGCGTCCGCCGGATCGGGCCGCGCCGCGATCAGCGCCGCCGCCGCCATCACGATGCCGGGTGTGCAGAAGCCGCATTGCACTGCACCCTCCGCCGCCAGCGCCTGCTGCACCGGATGGCCGCGATCGCGCGACAGTGCCTCGATGGTGGTGACGAAGGTGCCCTCCGCCTGCGCGATGCTGACCCGGCACGCCCGCGCCGCCTTGCCGTCGACATGCACGGTGCAGGCGCCGCATTCGCCGGTGCCGCAGCCATATTTGGTGCCGGTGAGGTTGGACACGTCGCGCAACGCGAACAGCAAGGGCGTCTCGGGCGCCAAGCGATACCGCACCGGCTGCCCGTTGACGGTGAGCGCCGTCACTCCTTCTTGCCCGCCAGTGCGCGCGCCGCGTCGAGCAGCTCGACCGGCAGCATCGCGATCACGGTACTGTTATGCTCGACGCCGATCTCGGACAGCGTCTGGAGCCGCCGGAGCTCGAGCGCGCCCGGGCTGCCGCCGATGGTCGTGGCGGCCTCGGCCAGCTTCTGCGCAGCCTCCTGCTCGCCTTCGGCCTTGATGATGCGCGCGCGCTTCTCGCGCACCGCCTCGGCCTCGCGCCCGATCGCGCGTTGCATATTCTCGGGGATATCGAGATCCTTGAGCTCGACCGCGTCGACCGCCACGCCCCATTGCTCGACCGCGCGGGTGAGCATCCCCATCAGCCGCTGGTTGATCGCGGCGCGATCCTTGAGCAGTTGATCGAGATCGGACTGGCCGATGGCATCGCGTAAGCCCGTCTCGGCCGCCTGCAGCACCGCGCGCTGCCACGATTCGACGACGGTCACGACTCGCACGGGGTTGACCGCGCGGAACCACAGCACCGCGTTGACGCGCACCGCGACGCCGTCGCGCGTCACCGTTTCCTGCGTTTCGAGCGCCACGGTGACGGTGCGCGTATCGATCCGTAGCGCGCGATCGACGAACGGGATCAGCCAATACCAACCCGGCCCCTTGGGTTCGACGACACGGCCGAGGCGGAACACCACCGCGCGTTCATATTCCTGGTTGATCCCGAACGTCTTGAGCGCGGCGACGAACAGGAAGAACAGCGGAATGGCGAGAAAACCCAGCATGGCCATGGCAGATACGCCCCTCGAGACGCGGCGCCCCCCGCCGCATGTCGCAGGCTAGAGCAAATCGCGACCGGGGTGAATTGAAAGCGGCGACGGACGCCATCCTCGTCGATGGCCCAACGGCACAGAACCGCTCCCGCTGATCAAAAAAAAGGCCGCCCCGAGGGACGGCCTGAAGTTTTAGGAGAGGATGCCTGAAAGGCGATTTCGTTGTGCACTGCGTCATACGATTCCGCAAGTGCGAACAAATCAACGCTGATTGCGTTGTCAGCAACCCCCTCTCCCCATCTCACACGTCGAGATTGGCAACCGACAGCGCGTTCTCCTGGATGAACTCGCGGCGCGGCTCGACCACGTCCCCCATCAGGCGGGTGAAGATCTCGTCGGCCAGATCGGCCTGCGTCACCTCGACCTGCAGCAGCGAGCGGTTGGCCGGATCGAGCGTGGTCTCCCACAGCTGCTCGGCGTTCATCTCGCCTAGGCCCTTGTAGCGCGCGATCGAGAGGCCCTTGCGGCCCGAGGCGAACACCGCTTCGAGCAGTTCGGACGGGCGGCCGATCGCCACACCCTTGGGATCGGCGGGGAGATCATCCTCGTCACCCTCGGCGCGCTCGGCGGTCTTGATCGAGACGAGGCGCGAGGGCGCGGCATAAGCCTCGGCCTGCTCGCTCGCGAGGCCGTGCAGCTTGCGCGCCTCGGCCGATCCCAGGAAGGCCGCGTCGATCTCGTGATGATCGGACACGCCGCGCCACTTGCGGACGAGGCGGTAGCCGCCCTCCGCCGACGCCTCACCGGTCCACACCGCTTCGGGGTCGGCCGAAGCGAGCCAAGCGGCGACGCGGGCCGCCGCGGCGGTGCGATCGGCGTTGAGATCGAGCGCGCCGGTCAGCGCCAGCGCCTCCACCATCGTCGATTCGTAGCGGCGCGGAACATAGGACATCAGCGTGCGCATCCGGCGCGCATGCTCGATCAGCGTCTGGAGATCATTGCCCGAACGACGGCCGCCGATGGTGTCGAGCGCCATCGTCGCAACGCCGGCATCGACCAGATAATCGTCGAGCGCCTTCTGGTCCTTGAGATAAACCTCCGACCGGCCCTTCGCGACCTTGTAGAGCGGCGGCTGGGCGATGAAGAGGTGCCCGCGCTGGATCAGCTCGGGCATCTGCCGGTAGAAGAAGGTCAAGAGCAGCGTGCGGATATGCGCGCCGTCGACGTCGGCGTCCGTCATGATGACGATCTTGTGGTAACGCAGCTTGTCGGCGTTGAAATCGTCGCGGCCGATGCCGGTGCCGAGCGCCTGGATCAGCGTGCCGACTTCCTTGGATGACAGCATCCGGTCGAAGCGCGCGCGCTCGACGTTGAGGATCTTGCCCTTCAACGGCAGGATCGCCTGATTGTGGCGGTTGCGCCCCTGCTTGGCCGAGCCGCCGGCCGAATCACCCTCGACGATGAACAGTTCGGACTTGGCGGGATCGCGCTCCTGACAGTCGGCGAGCTTGCCGGGCAGCGAGGCGATGTC
>DATGEV010000265.1:0-3532 GCA_035309885.1 Sphingomonas sp. | reverse complement strand
CCGAGCGCTTCGATCTGGAAGCAACCAACAAGCAGATCGGGCGCGCGCTGCGCGCCGCCCGGGGTGGCTACAGGTTCAGGCGATTCCGGTCATCATAATTGGCGCCGGCCGGACACCAAAATTGTCGTTGCACATGGAAGGCGTACTTCCGCCTGGCGGACACACCCAAAGTCTGGCGGACGCTGGACCAATGGATGCGTCACCGGCTGCGCGCCATCCAGCTCAAACAATGGCGGCGCGGCAGGACGATTTTCCGGGAGCTGACAGCCCGAGGGGCCGAACCCGATGTTGCTCAGCAGGTGGCTGCGAATTCCCGTCGCTGGTGGCGCAACAGCGGGATGCTCCTCAACGCTGTCCTCAAACTCAAATGGGCTGACCAACTGGGCATGCCCCGTCTCGTCTGACCTCAATCTCTCGAACCGCCCGGTGCGGACCCGCATGCCGGGTGGTGTGGCAGGGGTGCGGCCTCACGGCCGCCCCCTATGCCGATTGGGTCTTCAGGCTGCCGGAGCTGGAGCGGCGGCGGTGTCGATCTCCTCGGCACGGATGTAGGCGGGGCGAGCCTGGAGCCGGCCCACATAGGCCTCGAAGGCCGGCCGCCTCTCGATCGTGCCGAACAGCATTCCCCAGCCGAGCTGTGCTCCGACATAGACATCGGCGGCGGTGAAGCGATCGGAGGCAATATAGTCCCGACCCTTCAACGCCCCCTCGAGAGCGCGCAGCACGCAGTCCATGTTGCCATAGCCGACCATTCGTTCGCGATCGGGCGAAACCTGAACGTTGAGCGCCTTGTTGACGACGGCCGCCTCGACCGGGCCGGCCGCGAAGAACAGCCAGCGATAATAGCGCGCCCGCTCAGGCAGCGGCGGGGCGAGCCCAGCTTCGGGAAAGGCATCGGCCAGATAGGTGCAGATTGCGGCGCATTCGGTGATGATCTCTCCGCGGTGCGTGATGGCGGGCACTTTGCCCATCGGGTTGATGGCGAGATACTCGTCGCCCTTCATCGTGGTCCCGTAGTCGAGGATCACGGTGCGATAGGGCTGGCCGACCTCTTCGAGCATCCAGCGCGCGATGCGCCCGCGCGACTGCGGGTTGGTGTAGAGGACGAGT
The DNA here is from genome assembly GCA_035309885.1 of Sphingomonas sp. GTDB lineage: Bacteria > Pseudomonadota > Alphaproteobacteria > Sphingomonadales > Sphingomonadaceae > Solisphingomonas. Next base: position 2,422 of record DATGEV010000265.1, on the reverse strand, counting down.
TCGTCGGTCATCCGAGATTCCTCCGAAGGAAAGCGATGGTTCGATCCCAGGCGAGCGTCGCGGCCTCGGCATTGTAGCGGTCGGGCGCGGTGTCGTTGTGGAAGGCGTGGTTGACGCCCGGATAGGTGTAGGTCGTAACGTCCTTGTGCCGGTCTTGAGCGCCGCGACCCAGGGTTGGGCAGTGGCGTCGACGCGGGTGTCGAGCCCGGCATAATGGAGCAGCAGCGGCGCCTCGACCCCTGCCGCGAGCGCCGGATCAGGGGCGGGGCCGAAGAAGGCGACCGCGGCCGCCGGCCGCTTGCCCGCCGGCCGCTTGCCCGCCTCCACCGCGGTGCGATCGACCAGCGCGCCGCCCCAGCAGAAGCCGACGATGCCGATCTTGCCGGTCGAGCGGGACGGCGCGGCGAGCCAGCCGATCGTCGCGACCGCGTCCTGCACCGTCTGCGTGAGATCGAGCGCGGCGATCATGGCGCGCGCGCGGTCGTCGTCGCCGAGCGGCGTCCCGCCCGCAGGGGTGAGGAAATCGGGCGCCAGCGCCGCGAAGCCCGCAACCGCCAGCCGCCGCGCAACGTCGCGCGTATAGGGTTGGAGCCCCCGATTCTCGTGGATCACCATCACCGCCGGATGCGGTCCTTTGCCCTTGGGAGAGTGCGGTAGCCAAGCAGGACACGACCGGGGCTGGCCGTCCATTCCTCCACGGCGTCGGTCACACGCGGATCGTCCTCGGCAGCGATCGCGGCGGCGGCGGGACTCGCGGCAATGCCGGCGAGGAGGGGGTTCGCGGCGGCAGCGCTGCCGGCCAGAGGGGTGAGATCCGCCATGAAGCGGCGGCGGTCGCGATGCTCGTGGGTGAAGTCGTCGTAGAGCGCGATCGCGCTCTGCCGCAGCCCGTTGTCGGTCACGCGTCCTCTCCCGAAGCCCGCCCGATGGTAGACCATCCCGTCGCGTTGCCGCAAGCCGGGCTTGGCGGACGGCGCGCGCTCTGCGATGCCGTCCACCAACCAGGAGGACGCCGATGACCGAGACGATGCGCCAGCTTTATCCCGCGATCGAGCCCTATGCTTCGGGGCTGCTCGACGTGGGCGATGGCCATCGGGTCTATTGGGAGCGGTCGGGCACGCCGGGCGGCATTCCGGCGGTGTTCCTCCACGGTGGGCCGGGCGGCGGCTGCAGCCCCGCGCATCGCCAGCTGTTCGATCCGTCGCGCTACGACATCCTGCTGTTCGACCAGCGCGGTTGCGGCCGCTCGCTGCCGCATGCCGAACTCGAGGCCAACACCACCTGGCACCTCGTCGCCGACATTGAACGACTGCGCGCCATGTGCGGGCACGATCATTGGCTGGTGTTCGGCGGAAGCTGGGGCTCGACGCTGGCGATCGCCTATGCCGAGACGCATCCGGAGCGCGTGTCCGGCCTGATCTTGCGCGGCATCTTCCTGCTGCGACAGGCCGAACTCGACTGGTATTATCAGGGTGGCGCGGCCTGGCTGTTCCCCGACAAGTGGGAGCATTTCCTCGCCCCCATTCCCGCTGCCGAGCAGGGCAATCTGATCGAGGCCTATCGCCGCCGCCTGACCGGCGACAACGATGCCGCCAAGATCGCCGCGGCACGTGCCTGGGCGCAGTGGGAGGGAGGCACGATCACGCTGCTGCCCGATCCCGCGATGACCGAGGGCTTTGGCGAGGATCAATTCGCGCTCGCCTTCGCGCGGATCGAGAATCATTATTTCGTTCACAATGGCTGGATGGTTGAGGCGCAGCTGCTGCGCGACGCCAGCAAGCTGCGTGGTATCCCCGGCACGATCGTGCAGGGCCGCTACGACAGCGCGACGCCGGTGCGGAGCGCCTGGGATCTGCACCGCGCCTGGCCCGAGGCCGAGTTCCACCTGATCGACGACGCCGGCCATGCGTACAGCGAGCCCGGTATCCTCGATCGGCTGGTGCGCGCCACCGACGCGCATGCGGATCGGCTGGCGGAAGCTCGCGTCTGATCGGAGTCTCCGGCCAGCGCCGGTTCAGCCGGCCGGGCGCATGATCCTGCATCTCCTCAAGGGAGGGTCGGTCATGAGAGCATTGCGTCCGTTCGTAGACGGCGTTGGCGTCCTGGTGGGCATGCTCGCGGCCGCGTCTGCCGTTGCCGCCCCGGTTCCGCAGCCACCTGGCGCGCAAAGCTGCATCGACTCCCGCACGATGGGCGGCCAGCACGCCGAGGACGCGGAGACGATCGTCTTCAGCGACGGTCTGCGCAGCTATCGCAACCATCTGCGGACGGTCTGCCCCGGCGTGATGCGGCTCAACAGCTTCGGCAGTCTGGAGGCCGAGCCGCAGGGCACCCAGCTCTGCGAGGGCGATACTATCCGGGTGTTCGATCCCTATGGCGTACGCACGGTGGGGATCGAGGCTTATCCGCGCTGCGTACTCGG
>DATGEV010000264.1:0-10314 GCA_035309885.1 Sphingomonas sp. | reverse complement strand
GCGGCAATCCCACCGTCGAGGTCGATGTCACGCTGGACGACGGCAGCTTCGGCCGCGCCGCCGTGCCCTCGGGCGCGTCGACCGGCGCGCATGAGGCGGTCGAGAAGCGCGACGGCGACAAGAGTCGCTATCTCGGCAAGGGCGTGCTCCAGGCCGTCGAGGCGGTGAACGGTGAGATCACCGACGCCATCGTCGACTTCGAGGCCGAAGAGCAGTCGGAGATCGACGCCGCGATGATCGAACTGGACGGCACCGAGAACAAGTCGCGCCTCGGCGCCAACGCGATCCTCGGCGTCAGCCTCGCGGTCGCCAAGGCGGCGGCTGAGAGCCGTGGCCTGCCGCTCTACCGCTACATCGGCGGCGTTCAGGCGAATGTGCTGCCGGTGCCGATGATGAACATTATCAACGGCGGCGAGCATGCCGACAACCCGATCGACTTCCAGGAATTCATGATCGTCCCCCACGGCGCGGACACGCTGCGCGAAGCGGTGCGCTGGGGCGCGGAGATCTTCCATACGCTGAAGAAGGGCCTGCACGACGCCGGCCTCTCCACCTCGGTGGGTGACGAGGGCGGCTTCGCCCCGAACATCGGCTCGACCACCGATGCGCTCGATTTCATCATGAAGTCGATCGAGAAGGCCGGCTACAAGCCCGGCGAGCAGGTGGCGATCGCGCTCGACTGCGCCTCGACCGAATTCTTCAAGGACGGCCAGTACATCATGGCGGGCGAGGGCAAGACCCTCTCGCCGGACGAGATGGCGGCCTACCTCGCTGACCTCACCACCCGCTACCCGATCTGGTCGATCGAGGACGGCATGGCCGAGGACGACTGGGCCGGCTGGAAGGCGTTGACCGACCTGATCGGCAACAACACCCAGCTCGTCGGCGACGACCTGTTCGTGACCAACCCGAAACGCCTCGCGCGCGGCATCGAGGGCGGTTTCGCCAACTCACTGCTGGTGAAGGTCAACCAGATCGGCACGCTGTCCGAGACGCTGGAGGCCGTGTCGATGGCGCAGCGCGTGGGCTACACCGCCGTCATGTCGCACCGTTCGGGCGAGACCGAGGACAGCACCATCGCCGACCTCGCCGTCGCCACCAACTGCGGCCAGATCAAGACCGGCTCGCTCGCCCGTTCGGACCGGCTTGCCAAGTACAACCAGCTCATCCGCATCGAGGAGGAGCTGGGCAGCTCGGCGCGCTATGCGGGCCGCAGCGCTTTTACGGGCAAAATCGCCTGAAAAGTGCTTGAATCTGCGGCGGTTTGTCGGGATAATGCGCCCCCATGGCAAGGGGGCGCTCCATCTCGATCATCCGCGCGGCGGCAGGGCCGGCGCTTGCGTTGCTCGTGATCGGCAATTTCGCCGGCTATGCCATCGCGGGCCCCAACGGTCTGCTTGCGCTGGGTGACTACAAGCAGCAGCTCGTCCAGCGCCAGATCATGCTCCGCAAGGTCGAGGCACAGCGCGCTGAGCTGGCTCATCGTGTCGCTTTACTCGATGCCAAGCACGTCGATCCCGACATGGCCGACGAACTCGTCCGCCGCGACATGGGGCTGGCGCGCCCGGACGAAGTGATTATCCAGACGCCCTGACGGTTTCGATTTTTGCAATCGCCTCGGCGGCGGACGCAAGGGGCGGTTGCCGTTGCGGAATCGGGAACTTGGCGCCTATATCGCGCGCACCATACACGCCAACCGAAGGGCCTGACTCTTGGCGAGACCGCAAACGAAGAGCGCCGGGGCGACCTCGCCCAAGGCCGATCCCGTTCCCACTTCCAATCGCGAGCGCCCGGCCGAGCCGCAGCGCTACAAGGCGAGCAAGGAAGAGCTTCTCGAATTCTACCGCCAGATGACGCTGATCCGCCGCTTCGAAGAGCGTGCCGGCCAGCTCTACGGCCTCGGCCTGATCGGTGGCTTCTGCCACCTCTATATCGGCCAGGAAGCGGTCGCCGTGGGCCTGCAGTCCGCTCTCGATAACGAGAAGGACAGCGTCATTACGGGCTATCGTGACCATGGTCACATGCTGGCCTATGGCATCGATCCGAAGGTCATCATGGCCGAGCTCACGGGGCGCCAGGCGGGCATCTCGAAGGGCAAGGGCGGTTCGATGCACATGTTCTCCGTTGAGCATAAGTTCTACGGCGGCCACGGCATCGTCGGCGCGCAGGTCAGCCTCGGCGCCGGCCTCGCCTTCAAGCACAAGTACAGCAACGATGGCGGCGTCTGCCTCGCTTACTTCGGCGACGGCGCGGCCAATCAGGGTCAGGTCTATGAGAGCCTGAACATGGCCGAGCTGTGGAAGCTGCCGATCATCTTCGTGATAGAGAACAACGGCTACGCCATGGGCACCGCCGTCAACCGCTCATCGTCCGAGGACCAGCTCTATCGCCGCGGTGAGAGCTTCCGCGTGCCGGGTATGCAGGTCGACGGCATGGACGTGCTCGCCGTGCGCGGCGCGGTCGAAGAGGCGCTCGCCTGGGTGCGCTCCGGCAAGGGCCCCATCGTGATGGAGCTCAAGACCTACCGCTATCGCGGCCACTCGATGTCCGATCCTGCCAAGTACCGCACCCGTGAAGAGGTGCAGTCGATGAAGGACAAGTCCGACTGCATCGATCACGCCAAGCGCGAGCTCGAGGCGATGGGCGTCACCGAGGACGAGCTGAAGGCGATCGAGAAGGATATCCGCCAGATCGTCGTCGAGGCGGCCGACTTCGCCGAGCAGTCGCCCGAGCCCGATCCGGCCGAGCTTTATACCGACGTTCTGGTGGGAACCTACTGAGATGGCGATCGAACTGAAGATGCCGGCGCTTTCGCCCACCATGGAAGAGGGTACGCTGGCCAAATGGCTGGTGAAGGAAGGCGACACGGTGAAGTCCGGCGACATCCTCGCCGAGATCGAGACCGACAAGGCCACCATGGAGTTCGAGGCCGTGGACGAGGGCACCATCGCCCAGATCCTCGTTCCTGAGGGCACCGATGGCGTGAAGGTTGGCGTGGCGATCGCGCTGCTGGCGGGTGAGGGCGAAGATGCATCCTCCGCCAAGGCTGCTGCTCCAGTCGTCGCGGCTCCGAAGGCTGAGCCGGCTCCGGCCGCCGCTGCTCCGACGCCGCACCAGATGGAAACCGCCGCGCGTGAGCTCGTCCGCGACGTCGCCGAGGCCGAGAAGGCCGGTGCCGACCTGCGTGACCCGGAGATCCCCGCCGGCACCGAGATGGTGAAGACCACCGTCCGCGAAGCGCTGCGCGACGCGATGGCCGAGGAAATGCGCGCCGACGATCGCGTGTTCGTGATGGGCGAGGAAGTCGCGCAGTATCAGGGCGCCTACAAGGTGACCCAGGGCCTGCTCGACGAGTTCGGCGATCGCCGCGTGATCGACACGCCGATCACCGAGTACGGCTTCGCCGGCGTCGGCACCGGCGCCGCGATGGCGGGCCTGCGCCCGATCGTCGAGTTCATGACGTTCAACTTCGCCATGCAGGCGATCGACCACATCATCAACTCAGCCGCCAAGACCAACTATATGTCGGGCGGCCAGATGCGCGCGCCGATCGTGTTCCGCGGCCCCAACGGCGCCGCCGCCCGCGTGGGTGCGCAGCACTCGCAGAACTATGCCCCGTGGTATGCTGCGGTGCCGGGCCTGATCGTGATCGCGCCGTACAGCGCGGCCGACGCCAAGGGCCTGCTCAAGGCGGCGATCCGCTGCGAGGATCCGGTGGTGTTCCTCGAGAACGAGCTGCTCTACGGGCAGACCTTCGAGGTGCCGAAGCTCGACGATTTCGTCCTGCCGATCGGCAAGGCCCGTGTCGCCCGCGAAGGCAAGGACGTGACGCTGGTCAGCTATTCGATCGGCGTGGGTGTTGCGCTCGAAGCGGCGGTGAAGCTGGCGGAAGAGGGCATCGACGCCGAGGTGATCGATCTGCGCACGATCCGCCCGCTCGACACCAAGACGGTGCTGAAGTCGCTCGCCAAGACCAACCGCCTGGTGGTGGTGGAAGAGGGCTGGCCGACCTGCTCGATCTCCTCGGAGATCGCGGCGGTGGTGATGGAGAAGGGCTTCGACGACCTCGACGCGCCGGTGCTGCGCGTAACCAATGTCGACGTGCCGCTGCCCTACGCCGCCAATCTCGAGAAGCTCGCGCTGATCAAGGTCGAGGACGTGTTGAGCGCGGCCAAGAAGGTCTGCTACCGCTGACGCCGACTGCCGTTGACTAATGTGGCGCCGCAGCGATGCGGCGCCATTTCCAGCGCGGTGCTGGGAATCCAAGCTGCTGGCCGAGCCTCTAACGGCCACCCGCAGCGCAGGGCGTCAGGGCTGATAGGCCCGACGTGTCTGATGCAAGGTCACTGCGGGCGCGCGGAAGACGATGAAATCCAGCGGAACCGCATAGCTCATCGTGATATCCACATAGGACACGCCGTTGGACGTCCCGTGGGTGAGGTTCGGTCCGGTGATATAAGTCGGGTTCAACGAAAACTGTTTCTGGTTCACCATTGTGGTGATGCTGCTGTCGGTCGGACGCGGATAGAGCGTCGCAAGGCGCGCGCCTTCGTCAACCGCCTGCTGGAGGCCGGCATTCGCCGAATAGAGAGTCCCGAGCTGGGCTATTCCGATCAGGACGAGGATGAGGACCGGAGCCGCCAGCGCGAATTCCAGCGCGGACGCGCCTCGCTGATCGCGGATCAGTCTGGTGCGATGGATCATTGCATCCTCACTGATGCTCTGCCCTGGATCGGAAAAGAGGTCGGCAGATGGAAGATCTGCATCGGGCCTGACATGATCGGTGCATAAGTCCCGTTGATCGTGACCGCGACGAAATGCGCGATCTGTTGGCCGCTTGCGCAGCTTACGGCGGTGACCGGCTGGAGCACGCCGTCACATTCCATCCAGATGTCAATCTTCACATTGCTGCTGTTCTGTCCGGACGCCGCAACAGCGTCCGCTTGCAAGTTCTGCGTCGTGAAGGCCGGGCTGTTGATGCCGCTGGCTGTCGCCATCTCGATCGTGCGTGCAGCAGCCTGCTGGATCTGGAGTTTCGCTGCATATCCCATCGCGGCGTCGACCATGCCGAGCGTCATCACCAGCAGGAATGGAACCGCGATGGCGAGTTCGATGATACTCGCCCCCCGTGCATCTGCGGCGAGTGCCCGGCTGACATCAGAAAAGGAGCGCATGGCTTTCATCCGACCAGCTGCACCCGCGTTCCGACCCACCCACCCTGACCGCCGGGGCACGTGTTGTCGATCTTGCTGTTGCCGCTGAAAGTGATGTCCTTCGCCACGATCTGGACGCACTTGGTTGTCATCCCGTAGGTGCCGTTGAACGTCATCTGCTGGCTTGGGAAATAGAAGGCACCCTGCAGCGTTGAGCTTGCATTGCCGTTGATCTGGTTGGCGTTTGATCCGCCCGAGTCCACCGCGCGCCGGTCCTGGTACATTAGGACGCCGCTGTAGGTTCCGCTGGTCGGGGCGGTCAGATTGAGCGTCGCGCTGCCGTTTATCGAAACGGTCGCGATGGACGAAGGGCTGGTGGCGGCGGTCGAACTGGTGAGGACGATCGTGACGCCGGCACCGGTCACTATCGCCTGCGAGCCAATGCTGAGAGAGCTGCCATCGATATAATAGACGCCGGGGTTCAGAGTGACCGTACCTTTGAGATCCATGCCTTGGTAGCAGCCTGGGCTCAGGGTCGCGCTGCTATTGGGGCCTACCGTTGCTTTGCTTTGGCAGCTCGCCAAGTTCGTGGCCGTAGGCGTTGGCAGCGATGCGAACGGATCACTCTGTGGAATGCTGTAGGGAAGCAGAGTGGTCGGTGAAACATAGTTGTTCGATGGGCTCAGCCCGCCGACCGCGGCAACCGGCGTGGCAGTGACGCTGGCGCTACCGCCGGCATAGACGGCATTGCTGGCCATTGAATTGCTCGCGATCCCGCACTGGAGATCGACCGTGGCATTGCCCTGCAGCGTCACGCCGACATTGGTGCTCCGATCAAGGGCAAGCATGCAATAATTGCCGTTGCTGACCACCGCTGCCGTTGCCTGCGCGCCGATCGTCGGGGCGACAGAGAGGAACATGCTGGTGAATGGAAGCGCGCGGCTGGTCTGCAGCGCAACGCGCACCGCCGTGGTGTTCCCGGCATAGCTGCCGGTCGAGGGAGGGCTCTCGATCGTCGGGGTCGTCGACAGGGTGATCTGGCCGGTCCGGCTGAGATCGGCGGTCGCGCTGGCCGACACGCTCTTCGTCTGTGCGAGCGCATAGGCACCGGCGAGAGACGCTGAGTCGGCCTCCCGCTGAAGCTCTCGCTTCCATTCGGTCCACTGGATGGTGTCCACCGCGAGCCCACCGGCGCCGATGACGAGCGGCATGGACGCGCCCGCGACCACCAGGATGTTGCCTGACGCGGACCGTCGGAGCCTTCGCATCGCATCAAGTAGAAACATTGCTACCGACCTCTCAGAGATCGGCGCATTAAGCACTGCGAGTGTTAATAAAGCGTTTTTCTCACGTACAAGGGTCGCAAGAAGACGATGGTGCCATAGTATCTACAACAAATCACCATAGATATCATAAATCCGAAGAGATATGAGTAATGTCTAGGATGTTTGTACGTAAAATAGAAGAGACATCCGCCGTGTTTGATGGATGAGATATGGTTGCCGGTGCAGGTTTTAGATGGCGATCCGTGTTATCGCGTTAGCGATTTTGCGGCTCGTCAGGGGAAATCCCTTTTTCGAGATTTTTGGTTTCATCAACGCAGGCGGCTGCGAACTGCGGGGGGCAGCCAGGGCGGATTGCGTTGGGAGACGTGCGCATCTGACGGCCAGCGCGCGGACATCCCATTTGTCATTTGCCTTCCCCTTCGCCAATAGGGCGCATGATCGGGCACCCTGAACTCACCCATGTTGAGCGGCGGTTGGCTGTTGCCTATGCGCCGCGCCTCGCTCAGCAAGGCTTGGCGACGCTGTTCGCGATCGACGAGCGGCTTGGCGGTATCGTCGCACGAACGCGGGAGCCGTCGATCGGGTTGATACGGCTGATCTGGTGGCGCGATGCGCTAATTGCGCTCGATAAAGCCCCACCGCCTGCCGAACCGCTGCTGGCTGCCGCGGCCGCGCTGCGCCCCGATCAGGTGTCGGGTGCTGAGATCGCTGCGATGGTAGAGGGCTGGGAGGCGCTCATCGATGATGCCGACCTGACGCTGGAGACGCTCGCACTGCACGCCCGCGAGCGCGGCGCGCGGCTGTTTGGACTGGCCGGCCGGGTGTTGGGCCACGAAGCTGATTGGTTGGGGGACGCCGGGGCTGGCTGGGCATTGGTGGACCTTGCGCGCCATCTTTCCGACGAGCAGCGGATTCGGGCGATCCTCGAGGCTGCGCGGCCATGGCTCGATCGAACGGTTGCGCGGCGCTGGCCACGACGGCTTCGCCCGCTCGGTATGCTGGCGGTGCTGGCACGCGGCGATGCCCGTAGCGGCGCCGTCACGAGCAGGCTGGATTCGCGCGGGCGGTTGCTGCGTGTGATGCTTCATCACTGGACCGGACGCTGACCCTGCCTGGCGTAGATCGGGCGCCGCGCTAGCCTCCCCATCGGGGTATCGGGGCGTGATGGTGCGGTATCTGGCGGGCGTGGCGTCGGAGTTGCCGCTGGTGGCGGCAGGCTTCTTTCTCTGGACCGGGCTTGCGCGCCGGGAGGGCTCGGTGCCCGCCGCGCCGCCGCAGGCGGCACCCTCCTCGTCTGCCGTCGCGGCGGATGTCGCGGCGGTGATCGATCCGCTCCAGGCCAGCGAACGCACGCGCGAGCAGAAGCGGTTCGACCACTATGATCACAACCGCGGCGGCAAGGTCGATCGCGACGAATATCTGCTCAACCGGCGCAAGGCCTTCGCCAAGCTCGACACCGGCGGCGACAGCAAGCTATCGTTCGACGAATATTCGGCCAAGGCGATCGGCAAGTTCGCCAAGGCCGATGCCGATCGGTCGGGCGCGCTCAACGCCGCCGAGTTCGCCACAACGCGCGTCCAGCGCAAGCCCAAGCCGAAATGCCTGCCCGCGCCGCCGCAGGCGCCGGCCGGGGACGACGAGGGCTGAGCCGTCAGGCCGGTAGCGGCTCGATCGCGCTCTTCCAGTCGGCCAGCGCCTCGCGGGCGCGGGTGGTCATTGCCAGCTTGCGATCGGCCTTGCGCGGCAGGGCCTCGAGCGGCGGGAACAGGCCGAAATTGACGTTCATGGGCTGGTAGGTCTCGGCCTCGCCGCCGCCGGTGATGTGGCCGATCAGCGCGCCGAGTGCCGTGGTCGGTGGCGGGGCAGGCAGTTCCCGTCCGGCCAGTTCCGCCGCCGCGAAGCGCCCCGCGAGCAGCCCGATCGCGGCCGACTCCACATAGCCCTCGCACCCCGTGATCTGCCCGGCGAAGCGGACGTTGGGGCGCGATTTCAGCCGCAGCGTGCCGTCGAGCAGGATCGGCGAGCGGATGAACGTATTCCTATGCAGTCCGCCCAGCCTGGCGAACTCGGCATTCTGAAGCCCCGGGATCATGCGGAAGATCCGCATCTGCTCGGCATATTTGAGCTTGGTCTGGAAGCCGACGATGTTCCACAGCGTCCCCAGCGCATTGTCCTGCCGGAGCTGGACGACCGCGTAGGGCCAGCGCCCGGTGCGCGGATCGTCGAGGCCGACCGGCTTCATCGGCCCGTGGCGGAGCGTATCGATCCCGCGCGATCCCATCACCTCGATCGGCATGCAGCCTTCGAAATAGGGGGTGTTCTGCTCCCACTCCTTGAACTCGGTCTTCTCGCCGGCGAGCAGCGCCTCGACGAAGGCGACATACTCGTCCTTGTTCATCGGGCAGTTGATATAGTCCTTGCCGTCGCCCTTGTTCCAGCGCGACTGGAACCAGCAGATGTCCATGTCGATGCTCTCGCGATGGACGATCGGGGCGATGGCATCGAAGAAGGCGAGCTGGTCCTGCCCGGTCTCGGTGGCGATCGCGCCGGCCAACGACGCGGCGGTAAGCGGGCCGGTGGCGATGATCGCGGGGCCCTCTGGCAGGGCATCGACGCGCTCGCGCACCACCTCGATATTGGGATGACCGAGGATCGCGGCAGTGACGCCGCCGGAGAAGCCGTCGCGGTCCATCGCCAGCGCGGAGCCGGCGGGCACGCGGTGCGCGTCGCCCTCGCGCAGGATCAGCGAGCCCAGCTCGCGCATCTCGGCATGGAGCAGGCCGACGGCGTTCTTCTCGGCATCGTCCGAGCGGAAGCTGTTCGAGCACACCAACTCGGCGAGATGGTCGGTGTGGTGGGCGGGCGTGCCCTCGACGCCACGCATTTCGGAGAGGCGGACCTTGAAGCCGGCTTCGGCCAGCTGCCACGCGGCTTCGGATCCGGCGAGGCCGCCGCCGATGATGTGAATGTCGTGCATGGGGCGCCCATAGCGCAGCAGGCGCCCGGAAGGAACCGCGTGCGGACGGTGACGTCATGAGGCCGGCCGCGCCATCCGCCTCTGGACGGGCAGGCGGGCCGGGGGGATGATCGGCTCGAGGACCATGGAGAGGGTGCGCCGATGAAGTTGTTCACGATCGGCTATGAGGGCGCGACGGTGCCTGAGTTCTTGGGCGTGCTGGAGCAGGCGGGCGTGCGGCGCGTGATCGACGTGCGTGCGCTGCCGCTGTCGCGCCGGCCGGGCTTTTCGAAGACGCCGCTCAAGGCCGCGCTTGCGGAACATGGCATCGACTATGTGCACCTGAAGGCGCTCGGCACGCCGGTCGAGGGGCGCGAGGCGGCGAGGGCCGGACGCCATGCCGAGATGGTGGCGATCTATCGGGGCCAGCTCGGCCTGCCCGAGGCGATGGTGGCGGTGGAGCAGATGCGTGCTCTGGCGGACGAGCGCCCCTCCGCTTTGCTCTGCTTCGAGCGCGAGCCGGCGCACTGCCACCGCCAGGCGCTGATCGACGAAACGCTGCCCGAGGCGAAGGTGGTGCACCTGTTCGCGGGCGGCCCGGTGTAGAGCGTGCGGGACTGAGCGGATCTCCGCCGGAAGCCCTGCTCCGCATAATCTTGCACTTATGCCGAGCGGCGGACCATGCCGATGGGGATGGATTTACGCCCGTCAGTCGGGCGCTTAGGTGGATTTCGCGCGGCATAGTTTCTTGCTCCGTTGGCAGAGCGTATGGGGCTTGTCAGTAGGCGAGAACATTGCAAGAATCTGCGGGTGCGCAACGACGTCGACCATCTGCCAGTAGCTCAGCAAGACGAGCTCGTGCTCGTGAAGCAGACCTTGCTGGACGAGTTTTCCATCGCGATCTCGCGCGCGACACAGC
>DATGEV010000263.1:0-3449 GCA_035309885.1 Sphingomonas sp. | reverse complement strand
CGATGGCGATCTGAGGGAGCAGCTTGCGGCCGCGCGGGCGGGGATCTTCGATCATGCGCGGGGCGAGCTCGCATCGGCGCGCAGCCGGCGATTGATGATCGATCTCGCGGAATGGCTGGCGCTAGGCGACTGGCGGCTGCGGCCGGCGGATCCCGTGCTGGCGGGCAGCAGGCCGGCCACGTTCGCCGCGGAGAGCCTTGATCTGCATCGCAAGCGGCTCAAACACCGGGGGCGGGGGCTGGCCGGTCTGTCCGACGGGCGTCGGCACAAGACGCGGATCGAGGCCAAGAAGCTGCGTTACGCGACCGAATTCTTCGCGTCGCTTTATCCGGCGCAGAATGCGCAGCGACGCCATGCGGTCTTTCTCGACGCGCTCGAGGAGATGCAGGACGAACTCGGCGAGCTCAACGATCAGGTCACCGGGCCGGAGGTGCTGGCCAGGCTGGGGATCGATCCGTCGGCGATGTCGCCGCCACAGCAGGACCGGGCTGAACGGCTGAACCGCGCCGAAAAGGCCTATGAGAGGTTGATGGACGCCAAGCGCTTCTGGCGCTGATGCGACCCGCGCTCCGGCTCAGAAATGGGCGAGATAGCCACCGTCGACCGCGATGATCTGGCCGGTGACATAAGAAGCCGCGGGCGAGGCCAGGAACAGCACGGCACCTGCGATCTCTCCCGGCTCCCCCCAGCGGCCTAGCGAGGTGCGGCGCGCGAGATGCGCGGCGATGTCGACATCTTGCACCATCTCGTGATTGGCCTCGGTGGCAAAGAATCCGGGAGCGACCGCGTTGACGGTGATCCCGGCCGGCCCAAGCTCGGCCGCCAGTGCCCGGGTGAGCGCGGCCAGCCCGCCCTTGGCCGCGGTGTAGGCCGCATCGCCCGAGCGCGCGATCGGGCCGGCGATCGAGGTGATGTTGATGATGCGCCCGCCCGCCGGCATGTGCGGCGCCATATGCCGGACGAGATCGAGCGGCGCGACGAGGTTGATTTCGAGCAGCTGCCGGAAGGCGTCCCGATTGAGCTCCGCCAGTGGACGCCGATCGCGTGCACCGGCGTTGTTGACCAGAATATCGATGCGGCCGTGATGGGACAGGATCTGTTCGACCGTCACCGCCAGGGCGGCTTCGTCGCGGAGCTCGATGACGCAGGCTGTCGCACACTGCCCCCGGGCGATGATTGTAGCGACAGCCTCGTCTAACGCGTCGCGATCACGACCGTGGAGCAGCACATGGGCTCCAGCGGCCGCCAGAGCGTCGGCGATCTCCCGGCCCAATCCGCGCGCCGCCCCGGTAACGAGCGCTACCTTGCCAGCCAGGCTGTTGGTCGTGTCCATCTGGCGACTGGTGCCGCGAATGGCGCGCCAAGGGAAGCCTGCTGTCGCCCGTCCCGATAATCTCGCCTGCGCCGACAAGCGACAGGTGGACTTGCCCGTGAGCGACTACTCTTTCGTCGCCCCCTCCCAACGGGCAGAACCTGACGGTGGCGCCCCCATGCTATTGTACCGCCTGTGGGGTGAGGGAGATGGACGATGGCGACCTCTCAGATGGATCCGGCCAAGCTGGAAGCGTTGATGGGCAAGGTGCTCGGCGACATTGGCGGCGCGATGGCGCTGTTGATGGGCTATATGGGCGACCGGCTGGATCTCTACCGCGCGTTGCAGGCCGCAGGCCCGGCGACGAGCGAGGGCCTCGCACGGCATACCGGGCTTGATGAGCGCTATGTCCGCGAATGGCTGAACGCCAATGCGGCGGCCGGCTATGTCGACTATGATGAGGGCTCGGAGAGCTTCGTGCTCTCGCCCGAGGCCGAGTTGGTGTTCGCAGCGGAGGGCGACCCGCGCTGCTTGCAAGGTTTCTTCCAGGCGGTGAAGTCGGTGTTCGACGACGAGGAGAAGACCACGGCCGCCATCCGGGCAGGGCAGGGCTTCGGCTGGGGCGAGCGGTCGCCCTGCTGCTTTTGCGGCACCGATCGCTTTTTCCGCCCGGGCTATGCGGCGAATCTGATTTCGAGCTGGCTGCCCGCACTCGACGGCGCGGTGGCGAAGCTCGAGGCCGGCGGGGCGGTGGCCGATATCGGCTGCGGGCATGGCTCCTCGACGATCCTGATGGCGCAAGCCTTCCCGCGTTCGCGCTTCATCGGTTTCGATTTTCACGCGCCGTCGGTGGAGGCCGCGCGTGCCAAGGCACGGGAAGCGGGCGTCGACAACGCCTCGTTCGAGGTCGCCACCGCGAAGGCCTTTCCTGGTAACGACTATGATCTGGTCTGCATCTTCGATGCGCTGCACGACATGGGGGATCCGGTCGGCGCCGCCGCGCATATCCGCAGCACGCTCAAGGACGGCGGCAGCTTCATGGTGGTCGAGCCGCTGGCTGGCGACCGGTTGACCGACAATCTCCATATCCTTGGCCAGATCTTCTACAGCATCTCGACGGTGGCCTGCGTGCCGGCGTCCAAGGCGCAGGAGGTGGGGCTGGCGCTTGGCGCGCAGGCGGGCGAGCGGCGGTTGAGCGACGTGTTGAAGCAGGGCGGCTTTAGGAGCGTCCGGCGGATCGCCGAGACCGACACCAACATGGTGCTGGAAGCGCGCTAGGCGCGTATCAGCGTTTGCGGCTGAGCGCGCGCGCGGCCTCGTCGAGCCCTTCGAGGGTCAGCGGATACATGCGATCGGCCATGAGCTGGCGGATCATGGTCGTCGATTGCGAATAGTCCCAGTGGACCTCGGGTACGGGGTTGAGCCATGCCGCCGACGGATAGATGCCGGTCATCCGCTGCAGCCACGTCGCGCCCGCCTCGGGGTTGTTGTGCTCGACCGATCCGCCGGGGTGGCTGACCTCATAGGGGCTCATTTGCGCGTCGCCGACGAAGACGAGCTTATAGTCGTGGCCGAACTTGTGGAGCACGTCCCACGTCTGGGTACGCTCGGAGAAGCGGCGGCGGTTGTCCTTCCACACGCCTTCATAGACGCAGTTGTGGAAGTAGAAGAATTCCAGATGCTTGAACTCGGCGGTGGCGGCCGAGAACAGCTCCTCGCAGAGCTTCACATGCGGATCCATCGATCCGCCGACATCGAGAAACAGCAGCAGCTTGACCGCGTTGCGTCGCTCCGGACGCATCGTGACGTCGAGATAACCCTTGCGCGCGGTGCCCGAAATGGTGGCGTCGAGATCGAGCTCCTCGACCGCACCCTCGCGCGCGAAACGGCGCAGGCGGCGTAGCGCCAGCTTGATGTTGCGCGTGCCGAGCTCGACCGCATTGTCGAGATTGCGGAACTCGCGCTTCTCCCACACCTTCAGCGCGCGCTTGTGGCGGCTGGTCCCACCGATGCGGACACCCTCGGGATTGTAGCCGCTATTGCCGTAGGGCGAGGTGCCGCCGGTGCCGATCCACTTGCTGCCGCCCTGATGGCGCCCTTGCTGCTCCTCGAGACGCTTCTTCAGCGTCTCCATGAT
>DATGEV010000262.1:0-6194 GCA_035309885.1 Sphingomonas sp. | reverse complement strand
CGCGAGCTTGGGACCAACGCCATTGGCGCGCGCCACCATCGCCTTATCCCCGCCCGCCACCGCACGGGACAACTCGTCGGGCGCCAGCACCGACAGGATCGCGAGCGCGAGGCGCCCGCCGACGCCCTGGACCTGGGTCAGCAGCCGGAACCAGTCGCGCTCGGCGACCGATCCAAAGCCGAACAGCGTGATCGCATCCTCGCGCACCTGCATGTCGGTGAGGATCTTCACCTCGGCGCCGACGCCGCCCAGCGCCTGCAACGTCTTGCCCGAGAAGTGAACGAGATAGCCGACGCCATGGACGTCGATCACGCCCTGGTCGGCGCCCGCCTCGGCGAGCACACCGGTCAGCCGTGCGATCATCATGCCCCCTTCCCCCTAAGCCCTACGACGCAGCAGCGCGCGCTGGCTCGCCACATGATGCGCATGCGTGATCGCGACGGCGAGCGCGTCGGCGGCATCGGCGCCGGTCAGCTTCACGCCGGGCAGCAGCCGCGACACCATCGCCTGCACCTGTTTCTTGTCCGCGCCGCCGGTGCCGACCACCGCCTTCTTGACGATCGACGGATGATATTCGCCGATGACGAGATCGGCCTGCGCAGCCGCCAACAGCACGATGCCGCGCGCTTGGCCCAACTTGAGCGTCGACTGCGCGTTGGAATTACCGAGCACCTCTTCCACTGCCGCCCCATCCGGCCGGTGCGCGCGGATCACCTCGACCAGCGCACCATGCAGCAGCGCGAGGCGGCGTGGCAGCGCCATCCCCGCCTCGGTACGCACCTGCCCGTTGGCGATGTGGCTGAGGCGATTGCCGTCGGCGGCAATCACGCCCCAGCCGGTGGTGCCGAGTCCGGGATCGAGCCCGAGGATCAGCACCTCAGTTCCTTCCCGGAAAAGGGAAGGACTTGTTCAACCAAGCTTCTCCATGATCTCGTCGGGCACGTCGTAATTGCCCCACACGGTCTGGACGTCATCATCGTCTTCGAGCGTGTCGATCAGCTTCATCAGCAGCGCCGCGTCGTCGGCGGAGGTGAGCGTCACCTGCGTCTGCGGGCGCCAGGCGAGCTTGACACCCTCCGGCTCACCCAGCACCGGCTCCAGCGCCTTGGCGACTTCGTGCAGCGCGTCGATCGCGGTCCAGATCTCGTGGCCCTCGTCGAAGGCAACGTCCTCGGCGCCGGCTTCCAGCGCCGCCTCGAACACCTTGTCAGGATCGCCCGCGCTCTCCGGATAGGTGATCAGGCCTCTCCGGTCGAAGCCGTGACTCACCGATCCGCCCGCGCCGAGATTGCCGCCATTCTTGGAAACGGCGGTGCGCACGTTGGTGGCGGTGCGGTTGCGGTTGTCGGTCAGCGTCTCGATGATCAGCGCCACGCCCGCCGGACCGAAGCCCTCGTAGCGGACCTCTTCATAGTTGGCCCCGTCGCTGCCCGCCGCCTTGTCGATCGAGCGCTTGATATTGTCGTTGGGCATCGACTGCGCGCGCGCCGCGATGATGGCGGAGCGCAGGCGCGCGTTCATCGCCGGATCGGGCAGGCCCATCTTCGCCGCCACCGTGATTTCGCGGCTGAGCTTCGAAAAGAGCGCCGAGCGCTTCTTATCCTGCGCGCCCTTGCGATGCATGATGTTCTTGAATTTGGAATGGCCGGCCATCGCCGTGATCGTCCTGCTGCTTGCGATGAATGAATGCGCGTCTCTATTCCGGCAGGTGCCAGTTGCGCAATCCCGGCCCCCTTGCGTTTGAGAAGGCCGCTACCGGCCCGCTCCCCTGCCCAACCACCCGATCCAGCATGACCATGTCGGGTGGTTGGGCGGGGAGCGGGCCGGTACCGCACTCAGAAAGCGCTCTTTCGCGCTTTCTGAGGACATCTCTCAGGCCGGCTGGGCCTCGCGCCGCTTCATAACGATGGGAACGATCCCGCCCATCTCCGCGCGGGTACGCATGCCGATCGGGCTTTCCTTGGCGCGACTCCAATAGGCCTCGATCCCCGGACGGCCTGCGATCAGGCCACCGCCATCGAAATGCCCGTCGATGATCTCGGCCAGCGCCAGCACCGGCACCAGCGCCGCGTCGGCGATGCCGGGCGCGTCACCTGCCGCCCATTCATCGCGGCCGACGCCGATGCGGTTGATCGCATCGAGCCCGAGCGCGAGCTGCTTGCGCCCATAGTCGAGCTGCCCTGCATCCGAGCAGACGCAGAACACATTCTGAATCATGAAGTGGCGTAGGCCGGCGCCGATCTCGGTATCGACCAGGCCCGACACCTCGTGCGCCAGCGCGCGAGCGCGGGGATCGGCAGGCAGCAGCGGCGGACCGGACAGTGTCTCGTCGAGATAGGCGATGATCGGCGCCGATTCGGCGAGATGCCAGCCGTCGTCCTCCTCGAGTACCGGGATTCGGCGCATCGGGCTGATCGCAGCGAATTCAGGCGAGGCGATCGTACCGCCGAGAGGCGGCACGACCGGGATCTCATGCCCCTTCAGCCGCGCGGCAATCAGCACGCGCTGCACGAAGGGGGACACTATGAAACCGTAGAGCTTCATCGTCCGGTCCCTCCATCGTCGCGCGCGCCGCTCGCCGGGCGGGGTCAGTTCAGGCCCAGAGCCGCCTTATAGGTCTCGAGCAGGGCCTCGGCCTCGTCGCGCGCATTTTTCTCCATCTTCCGGAGACGCACGATAGTCCGCATCGTCTTGGGGTCATAGCCCTGCGACTTGGCCTCCAGATAGACGTCCTTGATGTCGTCCTGCATGCCCTTCTTTTCTTCTTCGAGGCGCTCGATGCGCTCGATGAAGAGCCGCAGCTGATCGGCCGCGACGTTGCCGTCACTCATATGTCCGCTCCCGATTCGGTAGGAGTGCGGGGGATAGAAGAGCGGGAGCCCGCGCTCAAGCTCCCGCCGGCGGATTGCGCTTCATGCTCTCGGCCATGCGGGCGAGCTGCTCGGGCGTCGCCTCGCCCTGATGCTCAGCCTTCCATTCGGCATAGGGCATGCCGTACACCGCCTCGCGGGCCTGATCCTTGGCGATCACTCCGCCCGATGCCTCGGCCGTCCAGTCGGCGAGGCAGTTGCGGCAGAAGCCAGCCAGGCCCATGAGGTCGATATTCTCCGCATCGGAGCGGTAACGCAGATGACGTATCAGGCGGCGATAGACATCAGCGGCGATGCGATCATCGATTTCATCCAAAAGCACAGCGCTGTCATTCCCGGTTGATCTGATGATGGGAGGGGGTATGGGCATCTCTTCCCGCGCGCACAAGGAGCTCTCATTTCATGACGACCAGCACCAGCCCGTTTGCGCCCCGACACCGTAAGGTCCGCGTCCTGGCCACGCTCGGGCCGGCGAGCCGTTCGCCCGAGATGATCCGCACGCTCTTCTTGGCCGGCGCCGACGCTTTCCGCGTCAATATGAGCCATGGCGCGCATGAGGATCATGCACAGGCGATCGCCTCGATCCGCGCGCTGGAGGCGGAACTCGGCCGGCCGACTACGATCCTCGCCGATCTGCAGGGACCGAAGCTGCGCGTCGGCACCTTCGCGGACGGTCGCGTCACGCTCAACACCGGCGACGTCTTCCAGCTCGATCGCGACACCACGCCCGGCGACCAGAGCCGCGTCTGCCTGCCGCACCGCGAGATCTTCGAGGCGCTGGAGCCGGGCGCGCGCTTGCTGATCGACGACGGCAAGCTGGTGCTGCGCGTGCAGAAGGCCAGTCTCGAGGTGATCGAGACGCTGGTCGAGGTTGGCGGCGTGATCTCCGATCGCAAGGGCGTCAATGTGCCCGACGTGGTGGTGCCGCTGCCCGCGCTCACCGAGAAGGATCGCAAGGATCTTGCCTTCGCACTCGAGCAGAATGTCGACTGGGTCGCGCTCAGCTTCGTGCAGCGCCCCGACGACGTCGCCGAGGCGCGCCGCCTGATCGGCGGCAAGGCCGCGCTGCTCTCCAAGATCGAGAAGCCCGCCGCGATCGACTGCCTCGACGCGATCATCGAGCTATCCGACGGCGTGATGGTCGCGCGCGGCGATCTCGGCGTCGAGCTGCCGCCCGAGATGGTGCCGCCGATCCAGAAGCGCATCGTCGAGGCCGCGCGCCGCATGGGCCGCCCGGTGGTGGTGGCGACGCAGATGCTCGAATCAATGATCACCTCGCCGTCGCCGACCCGCGCGGAAGTCTCCGACGTCGCGACCGCGATCTACGACGGCGCCGATGCGATCATGCTCTCGGCCGAATCAGCCGCAGGCGCCTGGCCCGAAGAAGCGGTCGCGATGATGGACCGCATCGCCATCTCGGTGGAAGCGGACCCCGCCTACCGCGCGCGCGTCCACTTTACCCAGACCCGGCCAGACGCCACCACGGCCGATGCGCTTTCGGCCGCCGCCGCCGAGATCGCCAACACCGTCTCGGCCTCGACGATCATCTGCTTCACCACCTCGGGCTCGACCGCGCGGCGGGTCTCGCGTGAACGTCCGGCGGTGCCGCTGCTGGTGCTCACTCCCGATATCCGCACTGCGCGCCGGCTCGGGCTGCTGTGGGGAGCGCACGCCGTCCATACCCGCGATGTCGAGAATTTCGAGGAGATGGTCGCCAAGTCGAAGCGCATGGCGCTGCGCACACGTGTCGCCGGCGCGGGCGAATCGGCCGTACTGATGGCCGGCGTGCCATTCGGCACACCGGGCTCGACCAACGTACTCCATGTCGTCCGCCTGACCGGCGACGAGCTCAAGAACTACAGGAACGAGGAATGAGCCCCTCCCGGCGGGTGGAGCCCCTCTAGGCTCAGCCCGCCGGGTAGACGGTGAACTGCTCGATCTTGCCGTTCGCTCCCGGCTCTGCGCGCAGCACGACGGTGAGCGTGCGGCCGGGATAGCTGACCGTATAGCTTTCGGCCGTGAAGCCGCCGCGCAGCTTGGCTGAACGCTGGCGGAAGCCGGTCAACTGGCCGAGTGGGGCGAGGCTGGCGCGATAATCGGCGAGCGCGGTCGGCGTGAAATAGAAATTGCCGTTCACGGTGAAGAGGCTGCGGTCGATCTTGCCCTCGCGCAGCATGTCGAACACTGCGCGTGCGCGCGCCGTCTTGTCCGCCTGCGGGAAGAGCTGGCCCTCGATGCGGTCGGCGATGGCGGTCTGAGCGTTGCCGAAATCGCCGTTCACCATCACCACGATGGCCGCCTTGTCGTCCGGATAGACGCGGTTTTCGGACAGGAAGCCGACCGCCTCGCCACCATGCTTGATCCGGCGATGGCCGTCGACGCTGTCGACATCGACCCCCAGCCCATAATCGCTCGACTTGCCGTCGGTCAGCACCACGGCGGTCTGCTGCGCCTTGTAGCCGGCGGGCGTGAGCAGCTTCGCATCAATCATGCCGATGTCCCAGCGGGCTAGATCGGGGGCGTTCATGGCAAGCTGGCCTGCCGCATAGAGCCAGCCCGGCGCCGCCGGCCGCTCGGGCCTGACCGGACCCAGCGCGTAGCGCATGTGCGGGGTGGCGTCCGCCTTGGTCATCCCGAAATCGGCGTCGACCGCGCTTTCCATGTGCAGCGGCTGGAAGACGTGCTCGGCGAGGAAGCGCATCAGCGGCTCGCCTGACACCTTCTCGACGATCAGGCCGGCGGCGACATAGCCGGTGTTGGAATATTGCCACTGGCTGCCCGGCGCGAAATCGAGCGGCTCCTTTGCCCAGCGATCGAGAATCGCCATCGGCTGCACCGGCTTGGCCATCGCTGCGAAGCTGTAATCCTGCGGCCAGAAGTCGCGATAGCCCGAGGTGTGGCTCAGGAGCTGGCGGATCGTGATCTTGTCGGCGTCGGTCAGCCCGGGGAGATATTGGCCGACCTTGTCGTCGAGCGAGAGCTTGCCCTGGTCCGCCAGCATCAGGATCGCGGTAGCGGTGAACTGCTTGGAGATCGATGCGATCGGATAGCGCGCGGCAGCGGTCGCCGGCTGGCCGGGCGCCCGCATACCATAGGCGTGGGTGTAGACGACCCGTCCGTTCTGCACGACCGCGATCGAAGCCGACGGCACCTGCGTCGCCTTGAGGATTTCAGTGGAAGCGCGGTCGATCGCGGCGGTGTCGAGCGGTGTGGCGAGGGCAGGGGTCGCGGCGATCAGCGCGACGAAGGACAGCAGGACAGGACGCATGACAGCTCCGGGATCGAGAAGGCCGGGAGCCTATCCGCCCGCAACGTCAGAGCAAG
>DATGEV010000261.1:0-20259 GCA_035309885.1 Sphingomonas sp. | reverse complement strand
AGGCCGCGCGAGGGGGCGGAGAAGGTGATACGGGTCTTGCCGCCGCCCGATGGACGCATGTCGGTCAGCTCGGCCTTACGCAGGTTCATCTTCTCGACGACCGTGCCCGAATATTCCTCGTCCACGTCGATCACGACGGTCTCGTACGGCTCGGTCTTCTTGCCGTCTTCCTCGCCGAACAGTACGCGCGGGCGGCTGATGCCGAGCTCGAAACCCTCGCGGCGCATCGTCTCGATGAGCACGCCGAGCTGGAGTTCGCCACGGCCGGCGACTTCGAACGAGTCCTTGTCGGCGCTCTCGGTCACCTTGATGGCGACGTTCGATTCGGCTTCGCGGAACAGGCGGTCGCGGATCATGCGCGACGTCACCTTGGTGCCTTCACGGCCGGCGAAGGGCGAATCGTTCACCGCGAAACGCATCGACAGTGTCGGCGGATCGATCGGCTGCGCGTGCAGCGCCTCGGTCACCGAGGTGTCGGCGATGGTGTTGGCGACGGTCGCGATCGCGAGGCCGGCCATCGAGATGATGTCGCCCGCCTTGGCTTCCTCGACCGGCACGCGCTCGAGGCCGTGGAAGGTCATCAGCTTGGACGCGCGGCCCACCTCGATGATGTTGCCGTCATTGTCGAGCGCGTGGATCGGCTGGTTCAGCTTCACCGTGCCCGAGTTGACGCGGCCGGTCAGGATACGGCCCAGGAAGTTGTC
Organism: Sphingomonas sp.; assembly: GCA_035309885.1. Taxonomy (GTDB): domain Bacteria; phylum Pseudomonadota; class Alphaproteobacteria; order Sphingomonadales; family Sphingomonadaceae; genus Solisphingomonas. Next base: position 19,555 of record DATGEV010000261.1, on the reverse strand, counting down.
GCGATCGAGCAGCGTCACCAGGAATGTGAAGGGCGCATCGACGTCGACCTTGGGCGCCGGCACATGGTTGACGATCGTCTCGAACATCGGCTTCAGCGTGCCTTCGCGCGCATTCTCGTCAGTCGAGGCATAGCCATTGCGGCCCGACGCGTAGAGCACCGGGAAGTCGAGCTGCTCTTCGCTGGCCTCCAGGCTGACGAAGAGGTCGAACACCTCGTCGAGCACTTCCTGCACGCGCGCGTCGGAACGGTCGATCTTGTTGACGACGACGATCGGCTTAAGGCCGAGCGCCAGCGCCTTGCCGGTCACGAACTTCGTCTGCGGCATCGCGCCTTCGGACGAATCGACCAGCAGGATCACGCCGTCGACCATCGAGAGGATGCGCTCCACCTCACCGCCGAAGTCGGCGTGGCCGGGGGTGTCGACGATGTTGATGCGGGTGCCTTCCCATTCCACGGACGTGCACTTCGCGAGAATGGTGATGCCGCGCTCTTTCTCGAGATCGTTCGAGTCCATGGCGCGCTCTTCGACGCGCTGGTTGTCGCGGAAGGTGCCGGACTGGCGGAACAGCTGGTCGACGAGCGTCGTCTTGCCGTGGTCGACGTGGGCGATGATCGCCACGTTGCGGAGGCTCATGGTCTCTGGATCCTGCAGGAGTTTCAGCGCGGCCCCATAGCCGAGATGGCGCGCTGCAACAAGGTCACGCGGACGGCACCGCGCGGATCAGACGCGCGCGGCGATCAGCCCTGCGCCGAACAGGAAGAACAGCGCCCCCGTGCAGCGATCGAACAGGCGCTGGCGGTGGGGCTCATCGAGCCAGCTCACCAGCCGCCGTCCGCCCGCGGCATAGACCGCGTACCAACCCGTCTCGATCACCGTGAAGGTGGCGACGAGGATCGCGAACTGGCCGCCCCAGCCCGCGTTGCGCGCGATGAACTGCGGGAAGAGTGCTGCGGCGAACAGGATCAGCTTGGGATTGGAGAGCCCGGTGAACAGCGCGTCGCGATAGAGCGCGAAGGCGGAGATTCCGGGCCCGACCGGCACGTCGGGATCAAGCCCGGCCGCGCCATTCCCCGCTCCCCGCCACGCCTTGATGCCCAGCCACGCCAGATAGGCGGCGCCGGCATAACGCAGCGCATCGAACAGCCGCGGCGAGGCGAGCAGCAGCGCGCCGACGCCGGCGGCCGAAGCCGCGAGCGCGATCAGCACGGCGGTCATGCACCCCGCCATCGCCCACACCGAGCGGCCGAAGCCGAAGCGCACACTGCGCGTCATGACATGGAGCATGTTCGGCCCCGGCGTCCCGGAAATCAGGCATACCGTCACCACGAAAAGCCACCAGCGATCCCAACTCATCCCTTGATCCACACCTCCAGGATCGCCGCGACGAGGCCGAGCGCCGCTACGCCCAGCACCCACAGCCCCACGAACCAGCCGAGACGGCGCGCCCACATCTCAATGATAACCCGCCTCGCCGACCTTGCCGCGGAACACCCAGTATGCCCAGCCGGTATAAGCGAGAATGACCGGGATCAAGATCACCGCACCGACCAGCATGAAGCCCTGGCTCACTCCGGGCGCGGCTGCTTCATAGATCGAGACGCGACCGGGGATCACATCCGGGAAGATCGATACCGCCAGTCCCGCCATCGACAGCAGGAACAGTGCCATCGTCAGGAAGAAGGGCGCGCGCTCGCGGCCCTTTGCGAGCGACCAGAACAGCAGGCCCGCGACGATGATGACGAGCAGCGGCACCTGCGCCGTCGCCAGCACATTAGGCCAGGCGAACCAGCGCCTGTAATAGTGGCCTTGGAGGAAGGGTGTGGCGAGGCTCACCGCCCCGATCGCCAGCACCAGCAGTGGCGCCAGATAGCGGGCGTGGCGGCGCGCATCCTCGTGCACCAGCCCTTCGGTCTTCCACAGCAGGAAGCAGGCGCCGAGCAGTGCATAGCCGATGACGAGGCTCAGGCCCGCGAGCACGGTGAAGGGGGTCAGCCAGTCCCACCAGCCGCCGGCATAGGCGCGGCCCTCGACATGGATGCCCTGCAACAGCGCGCCCAGAATCATGCCCTGCGACAGCGCCGCCACCGTCGAGCCGACGAAGAAGGCGACGTCCCACACCGGGCGGTGGCGCGGATCGCGCCAGCGGAACTCGAACGCCACGCCGCGGAAGACGAGGCCGAGCAGCATCGCGATGATCGGCGGATAGAGCGCCGGCAGGATGATCGAATAGGCCAGCGGAAAGGCCGCCAGCAGGCCGCCGCCGCCCATTACCAGCCAGGTCTCGTTGCCGTCCCACACGGGCGCGATGGCGTTCATCGCCTGATCGCGTTCCTTGCCCACCGGGAAGAAGGGAAAGAGGATTCCGATGCCGAGATCGAAGCCGTCCATGAAGACGTAAGCCGCGATGGCGAAGGCGATGATGCACGCCCAGATCAGCGCGAGCGTGGGATCGGGCTCGATCATGCGCGGCCTCCCTCGATGGCGGGCGCGGGCGTGATGCCGGCGGCGTGGATGGGCTGATCGGGATGATCGGGCTCGCCGGTCGCCGGCGGGTGCGCCATCAGTCGCAGGATGTAGCCGATGCCGGCCGAGAAGGCGGCGAAATAGACGATCGCGAAGGCGACCAGCGACACGCCGACGCCGGGTGCGGCGATCGGCGAGACGCTCTCCGCCGTCGTCATCACATGGTAGATCGTATAGGGCTGGCGGCCGACCTCGGTCGTCACCCAGCCGGCGGTGGTGGCGACGAAGCCCGCCGGCCCCATCACCAGCGCGAGGCGATGGAGGAGGCCCCAGCTGTAGAGCTGCCCACGCACCCGCGCCCACAGGCTCCCCAGCCCGAGCAACAGCATCAGCGTGGCGAGCCCCACCATGATGCGGAACGACCAGAACACGATCGGCACCGGCGGCCATTCGTTGCGCGGCAAGTCGGTCAGCCCCTGCAGCGGCGCGTGCGGATCGTGGCGCAGGATCAGCGAGCCGGCATGCGGGATCTCGATCTTCGCCTTCACCTGCGCCCCCGCGCTGTCGGGCAGGCCAAACAGGATCAGCGGCGCGCCGTCGGGGCTCGGGCGGTAATCGCCCTCCATCGCCAGCACCTTGGCGGGCTGATGCTCCAGCGTGTTGAGGCCGTGCTGATCGCCGACGAGGATCTGCACCGGCGCCACCAGCGCCGCCATCCACATCGCCATCGAGAACATCTTGCGGACCTGCGGCGTGTCATTGCCGCGGATCAGGTGCCACGCGCCGACCGCGCCCACCACCAGCGCCGTCGTCAGGAACGACGCGATCAGCGTGTGGATCAGGCGATAGGGGAAGCTCGGCGTGAAGATCACCGTCGGCCAGCCGTGCGAGGGCACGAACTGGTGGGCCGAGTTGAGCGTCCAGCCCTGCGGCGTCTGCATCCAGCTGTTCGCCGCAATGATCCAGAAGGCCGAGATGCAGGTGCCAAGCGCGACCATGCAGGTCGCGAAGAAATGCAGCCCCGGCCCGACCTTCTTCATGCCGAAGATCATCACGCCCAGGAAGCCCGCCTCCAGGAAGAAGGCGGTCAACACCTCATAGGCCATCAGCGGGCCAACGATTGGCCCCGCACGATCGGAGAAGACCGACCAGTTGGTGCCGAACTGGTAAGACATGACGATTCCCGACACCACGCCCATCGCGAAGTTGATCGCGAAGATCTTGGCCCAGTAGCGGAACAGATCGAGATAGAGCGTCTGCCGCGTCCGCAGCCACAGCCCCTCGAGCACCGCGAGGTAGCTGGCGAGCCCGATGGTGAAGCTGGGGAAGATGAAGTGGAAGACCAGCGTGAATGCGAACTGCGATCTCGCCAACAGCAAGGCGGCTTCGTCGTGCATGGCCTGCAAGCCTTTCGCGTTGTTCCCGGACGGGCTTACATCGACATACACCGGCGAAACGAAATTTGCATCGACCCCGGCCGCCAACGACATGATTCTCTTAGAGAGATCACACTATTCTCTTAGAGAGGTCGCACTGCCATAAAGGTGCAATCCGGCGGGCTTAGGTCAGCGAGCATGGCTCTTTTCATCCCCTCGCGCCGCACCGTGCTGGGCGGCCTCCTGTCCGCCCCCTTCATCCTGCCCTCGACGGCGCGCGCGCAGGCGCTCGGCTTTGCGGACTATCCCTTCACGCTCGGCGTGGCGGCGGGCGATGCGCTGCCCGACGGCTTCGTAATCTGGACGCGGCTCGCACCTCGCCCGCTCGAGCCACAGGGCGGCATGCCGCTGAAGCCGGTCGCGGTCGACTGGGAGGTGGCCGAGGATGATGGCTTCAGGACCGTCGTCGCCAAGGGCCAGCAGTCGGCCTATCCCGAGCTCGCCCATTCGGTGCATGTCGAGGTGGCAAAGTTGAAGCCCGGCCGCCCCTATTGGTATCGCTTCAAATGCGGTGGCGAGAAGAGCCTCACCGGCCTCGCCCGCACGCTGCCGGCGGCGGGTGCCAAGGTCGACCGGGTGCGCTTCGCCTCGGTCGGTTGCCAGCATTTCGAATCGGGCTGGTACACGGCCTATCGCCATGTCGCCGAGGAGGAGCTCGACTTCGTCTTCCACTATGGCGACTATATCTACGAATATGCGTCCGGCATCCCGCTCGACGCCTTCGATCGGCCGATGGAGCCGGTCCGCAAATATATCGGGCGCGAACCCTATACACTGGGCGACTATCGCATCCGCTATGCGCAGGAGACGATCGACGCCGACCTGATGGCGGCGCGCGCCGCGCATCCCTGGTTCTGCACCTATGACGACCACGAGATCCAGAATAACTGGGCCGGCCAGTGGGACCAGAACGGCACCCCGCCCGAACTGTTCGTGCTGCGCCGCCGCCAGGCGCTCCAGGCCTGGTACGAGCATATGCCGGTGCGCCGCTCCGCCCTGCTCGCCGACGGGACGGCGGATTTCCACAGCCGTGCCGATTTCGGCGATCTGGTGCGGATGCACTTCCCCAACACTCGGCTCTACCGCACCGACCAGCCCTGCGGCGACAATTTCAAGCCGGCCTGCGCGCAAATGAACGCCGCCGGCGCGCAGATGATCAATGCGGAGCAGGAGCGCTGGCTGGGCGAAGGCTTCGCCTCCAGCCGCCAGCGCTGGCAGGGCCTCGCCCAGCAGGTGATGATGAACCCGCTCGATCGCCGCACGCCTGATCATGACGGGCCGCAGCCGATCCTCAACATGGACAGCTGGGCCGGCTATCCCGCGCAGCGCGAGCGGCTGTTCGCCCAGTTCGGCCGCCACCCCGGCGGCAATGTCGTCGTGCTCACCGGCGACGAGCATCAGAATTTCGCGCAGGATCTGCTGCACGACGGCAAGGTGGTGGCGAGCGAATTCGTCTCGACCTCGATCAGCTCGGGCGGCGACGGCCATGATGTCCGCCCCGGCAACGACAAGCTGATGGCCGACAACCCCAACCTCAAATGGACCAACGATCGCCGCGGCTATGTGGTGAGCGAGGTGACACCCAGCGCCTGGACCGGCCACTTCCGCACGCTTGACGCCGTCACCGAGAAGGGCCTGCCGATCAAGACTGCGGGGCGCTGGGCGATCGAGGCTGGCAAGCCGGGTCTGGCGAAAGCCTGATCCGGGCCACCCGGCCCACCCCGGCCTTCGCCGCGGCCTGCGAACAAACCGATACCGTGTCACTTGAATAATACAGTGTCGGCGTCCTATCTTGACGGCACGTGCAGCGAGGGATGGGGCACCGAATGGCTACGCAGACCGTGACCGACACACCGATCGAGCTGACGCCGCCGGCGCCGGTCACCGCCGTTTCACCCGAAAAGGCGGCCGGTCTGGTACCGCTCGACAGCGCGCAGACGACCAAGCTCGACCAGCGCGTCAGCGGCTTCATCGACGAACTCGTCGCGATCGACGCCAACAGCCCCGAATTCGGCAAGAAGGTCGATCAGCTCACCAACATGGGTCGGCGCGAGATCGCCGAGGCGGCGGGACACTCCAACCGCTTCCTCGATCGCCCGACCAAGGCGATGGACAAGGACAGCTCGGTCGGCACCGATCTTGCCGAACTGCGCCGCACCATCGAGGATCTCGATCCAGGCACGCGCGGCAATCTGCTCGCCCCGCGCCGGCTGTTCGGGGTGATCCCGTTCGGCAACAAGCTGCGCAACTATTTCGACGGCTACAAGTCGGCGCAGAGCCATATCTCGACGATCCTGTCGCGGCTGGCGGGCGGCAAGGACGAGCTGCTGAAGGATAATGCCGCGATCGATGTCGAGCGGCAGGGACTGTGGGCGGCGATGGGCCGGCTGGAGCAGATGATCCACATCGCCAAGACGCTCGACACCGGATTGGAGCAGAAAGCCGCCGATCTCGACGCGACCGATCCCGCCAAGGCCAAGGCGATCCGCGAGACCGCGCTCTTCTACATCCGCCAGCGCACCCAGGATCTGCTGACCCAGATGGCGGTGACGGTGCAGGGCTATCTGGCGCTCGATCTGGTCAAGAAGAACAATGTCGAGCTGGTGAAGGGCGTCGATCGCGCGTCCACCACCACCGTTTCGGCGCTGCGCACGGCCGTGACGGTGGCGCAGGCGCTGACCAGCCAGAAGCTGGTGCTCGACCAAATCACCGCGCTCAACACCACGACCGCCAACATCATCGATTCGACCGGCGATCTGCTGCGCACCCAGACCGGCGTGATCCACCAGCAGGCCGCCGCCTCGACGATCCCGCTCGACACGCTCAAGCGCGCGTTCCAGAATATCTACCGGACGATGGACGCGATCGACACGTTCAAGCTCCAGGCGCTCGACAGCATGAAGCAGACGGTCACCGTGCTGACCGACGAGGTCGAGAAGTCGCGCGGCTATATCGCGCGCGCCGAGGGTGCCGCGCAGGCGCAGGGCTCGGCGCGCCAGGAGGAGCCGTTCCGGATCGACTGACATGGCCACCTCCGACGACATCATCGAGCACGCCGCCGACTTCCTCCGCCGCATTTCGCCCGAAGGCCGCGCGGCTTCGCGGCGGCGGCGCGAGCGGCGCAAGGCGGCGTTCCGGCGCATCACCAAACGGCTGGTGCTGGTGTCGGTGCTGATTCTCGCAGGCACGATCGCGGCGGGGATCGTGCTGGGGCCGATCGGCATCAACGGCCTGCTGATCATGATCCTGGCGATGGTGCTGGCCTGGACCGCGATCCTGATGACCGGGCGCAGCCCCGATCCGACGCCCGAGCGGCTCGCCACCAGCGATCTCGCGCAGCTGCCCCAGCAGACCGAGGCATGGCTCGACAAGCAGCGCCCCGCGCTCCCCGCGCCAGCGCAGCGCCAGATCGACCAACTCGCGCTCAACCTCGAGGCGATCGCCCCGCAGCTCGCCGCGCTCGATCCCAAGCTGCCCGAGGCGATCGAGGTGCGCCGTCTGATCGGCGACGAGCTGCCCGAGCTGGTGCGCGGCTATCAGCGCGTGCCGCCCTCGCTCCGCCGCGAGCCGTTGAACGGCGGCCCCTCGCCCGATCGCCAGCTTGTCGATGGGCTCGGCACGATCGGCGAGGAGATCGCGCGCATGAACGCCCGCCTCGCCGCCGGCGATCTCAAGGCGCTCGCCACGCAGAACCGCTTCCTCGAGATCAAGTATCGCGGCGACGGCGACATCGGCGAAGACTGAGCCCGCGGTCAGCCGGCCGTGGGCGCTGCCCTCTCGCTCGTCTCGTGCAGCAGATGCGCCGCCATCGCCGCACCCAGCACCGGGGCCAACAGGTTGATCACCGGCAGCAGGAACACGCCAGTCACGATCGCGCCCATCAGCGCGCGGTCGCTCCGCGTCGCCCGCAGCCAGTCCCGCCGCGCCGGCCGGTCGAGATGGCGCACTGCCACCATCTCGCCGAGGTCGCGGCCGAAGGCGACGCCGTTCACCGCCACGAACAGCACCACCGTCCCCACCCCCGTCACCAGCAGCAGGATGTAGAAGGGCAGTGCAACAAGGTTGTAGAGCAGCACCCGCAGCGACGATCGCAGCCCCAGCAGCGCCCCGTTGACCCAGCCGAGCCGCCGAGCCGAGGCCAGCGCCTGCGGATAATGCCGCGCCTCCACGGCTGCGATGATGCGATCCATATAGGCCGAGACGACGCCGATCCCGATCGCCGGAAACAGGAACCACAGCCCAAGCGCCGTCAGCAGGAAGGCGCCGAATCTGCTCGCCGAAGGGCCGAGCGGGCAGCTGTCGTCCGACCACAGCCCGCAGGGATCATATCCATTGAGCGCGAAGGCGAGCGCGATCCCCAGCCCCGTGAAGATCAGCAGCGTGACGACCAGCGACCGGCCGAGAATCGCCAGGATCCGGCGGTCGCCGAGATCATCGATGGCGAGAAGAAACGCCCGCATCATGCCAACCCTACGGATAAGGTCGCGATGAGTTCCGAATTGTCAGGAAATGCCTGGATGCCCCGTGAGGATTCGAACCTCAATTGACGGAGTCAGAGTCCGTAGTCTTACCTTTAGACGACGGGGCACCGAAGGCAGGCGGGGCATCTAGAATCCCCTCACCGGCCTGTCAACGCCCTCCATGCCGACAATCGCGTGTCGAACTTGCGACATCGGCCCAGCGCCTATACCTTCACCCTCAAGCATCGGCGGGATGGTCCGCCGGGACGTTGAGAACAAGGAAGCGGCCGATGGCGCATGATGCCGCCAGCGCAAGGCCGCGAGCCGGGGGAGAACCCGGCACGCAGAGCCGAAAACCCCCGCCACGGCGGGACAATGAGCGACGCACCTATGCGGCGCTCGATCTGGGTACGAACAATTGCCGGCTGCTGATCGCGCGGCCTTCGCCCGACGGGTTCGTGATCATCGACGCCTTTTCCCGAATCGTCCGGCTGGGCGAGGGATTGGCCACGAGTGGACGGCTGTCCGACGCGGCGATCGAGCGCGCGATCGCCGCGCTGACGATCTGCGCCGACAAGCTCAAGCGCCGCCACGTCACGCTGGTGCGATCGGTCGCGACCGAGGCGTGCCGGCAGGCGGCCAACGGCCGCGATTTCGTCAAGCGCGTCCATGCCGAAACCGGCATCCACCTCGACGTCATCAATCCGGGCGAGGAGGCGCGGCTGGCCGTGCTCGGCTGCCAGGCGCTGCTGCCGCAGGGCGAGGGCCCGGCGCTGATCTTCGACATCGGCGGCGGATCGACCGAACTGGTGCTGGTCGAAACCGCGCCCGACGGCTGCCGCATCCTCGACTGGTTCTCGGCACCGTGGGGCGTGGTGTCGCTCACCGAGGCCGAGGGCGGTCGCCGGTCGGACGACAATGCGCAGGCGCTCGCCGCCTATCAACGCATGAAGGCGCGCGTCGCCGGCGCCTTCGCCGATTTCGCTGCGACGCTCCCCCAGCCCGTCGTCCCGCCGCGCCTGCTCGGCACCAGCGGCACTGTGACGACGCTCGCCAGCCTGCACCTCGGCCTGCCCGCCTATGACCGGCGCGCGGTCGACGGGCTGGTCGTGCCGGTGGGGGCGATGCGCGGGATCAGCGAGCGGCTGTCACACATGACCGTCGCCGAACGATCGCAGGTGCCCTGCGTCGGCAACGAGCGCGCCGATCTGGTGGTCGCGGGCTGCGCGATCCTGGAGGCGATCATGGACATCTGGCCGGCCGATCGGCTCGGGGTGGCCGATCGCGGCATTCGTGAGGGGATATTGCGTTCGCTGATCGCGCGCGATCTCCGCGCGTGATAGGGCGCGCGCCATGACGATACGCCGTACCGGCCCCGGAGGCCGCCAGAGGGTCAAGACCGCCAAGGGCCGCACCAATGCCTCGGTCCGCTGGCTCGAACGCCAGTTGAACGACCCCTATGTCCGCATGGCCAAGGCCGAGGGTTATCGCAGCCGCGCCGCCTACAAGCTGATCGAGCTCGACGAGCGCTTCGGCTTCCTGTGCGGATCGCAGCGCGTGATCGATCTCGGCATCGCGCCCGGCGGCTGGACGCAGGTGGTGCGCAAGGTCTGCCCCAAGGCCAAGGTGGCGGGGATCGACCTGCTGCCGGTCGATCCGATCGACGACGTCACCATCTTCCAGATGGACTTCATGGACGATGCGGCCCCCGGCATGCTCGCCGAAGCGCTGGGCGGGCCGGCCGATCTCGTGCTGTCCGACATGGCCGCCAACACTGTCGGCCACCAGCAGACCGACCATCTGCGCACGATGGCGCTGGTCGAGGCGGGCGGGCTGTTCGCGACCGAGGTGCTGCGGCCGGGCGGCTGCTTCGTGGCCAAGGTGCTGGCGGGCGGCGCAGATTCGGGGCTGGTCGCGGAGCTCAAGCGCAACTTCACCAGCGTGAAGCACGCCAAGCCGCCGGCGAGCCGCAAGGAATCGTCCGAATGGTATGTGATCGCGCAAGGCTTCAAGGGCCGCGCGACCGAGGTGGAATAAGCCTCCTCCCGAGACGGGAGTTGCAGGGGGCACCGCCCACCCCATATCCGCTGCCGTAACATCAGGTGTGGGACGGGAATGAGCGAAGACAAGATCGGCTGGCACGGCACGACAATTCTCTCGGTGCGGCGCGAGGGCAAGGTGGTGATCGTCGGGGACGGCCAGGTTTCCATGGGCAACACCGTGATGAAGCCCAACGCCCGCAAGGTGCGCAAGCTCGGCGACGGCAGCGTGATCGGCGGCTTCGCCGGAGCGACCGCCGACGCCTTCACCCTGTTCGAGCGGCTCGAGGCCAAGCTGGAGCGCCACTCCGGCCAGCTGATGCGCGCCGCGGTCGAGCTCGCCAAGGACTGGCGCACCGACAAATATCTGCGCAACCTCGAAGCGCTCATGATCGTCGCGGACAAGGACGTGACGCTGATCCTCACCGGAAACGGCGACGTGCTCGAGCCGGAAAACGGCATCGCCGCGATCGGATCGGGCGGCAATTACGCACTCTCGGCCGCCCGCGCGCTGGTCGATTACGAGCCCGATGCCGAGACCGTCTGCCGCAAGGCAATGGCGATCGCCGCCGAGGTCTGCGTCTTCACCAATGACCGCCTGACCATCGAGATGCTCGACAGCGCCTCCTAAAACCCTCTCCCGCCTTCGCGGGAGAGGGAGGGCCCCGCAAAGCGGGAGGGTGAGGGTCTTCTTCTTCGAGACCCATCGCCTACCTCCAAGAAGAAGACCCTCACCCAACCCTCTCCCGTGCAGACGGGAGAGGGCTCAAGGCCAGAGATGACATGAACGACGCCCTCACTCCGAAAGCCATCGTCCGCGCGCTGGACGAGCACATCATCGGCCAGACCGACGCCAAGCGTGCGGTCGCCGTGGCCCTGCGCAACCGTTGGCGGCGCCAACGGCTGGGCGCCGATCTGCGCGACGAGGTGTCCCCCAAGAACATCCTGATGATCGGCCCCACCGGCTGCGGCAAGACCGAGATCAGCCGCCGCCTCGCCAAGCTCGCCGACGCGCCGTTCGTGAAGGTCGAAGCCACCAAGTTCACCGAGGTCGGCTATGTCGGCCGCGACGTCGAGCAGATCGCGCGCGACCTCGTCGAGGAGGCGATCCGGCTGGAGCGTGAGCGCCGTCGCGTCGCAGTGAAGGACAAGGCCGAGGAAGCCGCCCTCGCCCGCCTGATCGACGCGCTGGTCGGCAAGGATGCGTCGGAGGCCACCCGCACCGCCTTCACCCAGCGCTTCCGCGACGGCCATCTCGACGCTAAGGAAGTCGATGTCGAGATCGAGGATCAGCCCAACGCCCCGTTCGAGATCCCCGGCATGGGCGGTCAGGTCGGCATGATCAACCTCAGCGACATGATGGGCAAGGCATTCGGCGGGGCCAAGCCGCTCAAGCGCCGCAAGCTCAGCGTCGCCGCCGCCTGGGCCAAGCTGGTCGAGGAAGAGAGCGACAAGCGCCTCGACAGCGAAGACCTCAACCGCGCCGCACTCGCGGATGCCGAAGCCAACGGCATCGTTTTCCTCGATGAGATCGACAAGATCGCCGTTTCCGACGTGCGCGGCGGCTCGGTCTCGCGCGAAGGCGTGCAGCGCGATCTGCTGCCGCTGATCGAGGGCACGACCGTCGCCACGAAGTACGGCCCGATGAAGACCGACCATGTGCTGTTCATCGCGTCGGGCGCGTTCCACGTCGCCAAGCCGAGCGACCTCCTGCCCGAGCTGCAGGGACGCCTGCCGATTCGCGTCGAACTGAAGGCGCTGACCGAGGAGGATTTCGTCTCGATCCTGACCGACACGCGCGCCAGCCTGACCGAGCAATATACCGCGCTGATCGGCACCGAGGGCGTCACCGTCGGCTTCACCGACGAGGGCATCCGCGCGATCGCCAAGATCGCCGCCCAGGTGAACGAGACGGTCGAGAATATCGGCGCGCGCCGGCTCCAGACCGTGATGGAGAAGCTGCTCGAGGACGTCAGCTTCGACGCAGAGGACCGCGCCGGAGAGACGCTCACCGTTGACGCTGCCTATGTCGAGGCGCAGCTTGCCGGTGTGGCGAAGAACACCGACCTCAGCCGCTACATCCTGTAGCGGCCGGGGCGGCGCCGGGGGCGGCGCACGGCTGGGGGAGTGGAATATGCGCATGGCGCGTCGGGCAAGCGTGACGATGGCGATCGGGCTGGCGCTGGCCGCCGCCACCGCTCTGCATGCACATGTCCGCCCCGGCCAGAAGGCGCCGAGCTTCACGATCACCACCTTCGACAAGACGCGCATCCGCTCCGAGGATCTGCGTGGGCAGGTGGTGATCGTCAATTACTGGGCGACCTGGTGCGGGCCGTGCAAGATGGAGCTGCCCGGGCTCGACGCCTATTACCGCGCCCATGCCGGGCAAGGGCTGCGCGTGTTCGGCGTCACCACCGAGGGCTCGGTGTCCGAACGTCAACTCGCCCCGCTGGCTGCCGCGCTGGCCTTCCCGCTCGCGCACAACCTGTCCGGCACAGGGCTGGGCGAGATGGGGGGCCTGCCCACCAACTATGTGATCGATCGCGCAGGCGTCGTCCGCTACGCCGAGGTCGGCGCGTTCGATGCCGAGACGCTGGACGAGGTGGTCGACCCGCTGCTCGCCGAGCCGGCGCCTTAAGCGACGAATCCTCCCCAGTCGGCTGGGGAGGGGGCCCAGCCGCAGGCTGGTGGGGGAAGAGGCGCGGCGCCTGCCCCACCACCGGCTGCGCCGGCGGTCCCCCTCCCCGTTCCGGGAGGATGTTCGAGGCCCGCTCGACATCGCGGCCCCCCGCCGCCACAAGGCGCGCCATGTTTGCCGCCGCCGTGCCCGTCCTGTTCGTGCTGATCTGGTCGACGGGGTTCATCGTCGCGCGCGCGGTGGTGCCGCATGCCGATCCGCAGCTCTTCCTGCTTGTGCGTATGGCGCTGGTGGCGGCGCTGCTCGCTGGCGCCGCGTTCGCCGCGCGCGAGCGCTGGCCGCGCGGGCGCAAGCTGGCGCTCCATCTCGTCGCGGGCGCGATGCTGCCGGGCTTCTATCTGTGCGCGAGCTGGTGGGCAGTGCAGCACGGCATGCCGGCCGGGATCATGTCGCTGCTGGGCGCGCTGCAACCGCTGATCGTCGCCTTCCTCTCCTTCCTAATCCATCACGAGACACTGCGCGGGCGCGGCTGGATCGGTCTGCTGGTGGGTGTCGCCGGCGTGGCGATGGTGCTGGCGCCCGCGATCGAGCGCGGCGGCACCGCGCTGCCGCCGGGTGCCGCGATGATCGCGATCCTGTCGATCCTCGGCATGGCCGGCGCGACGATGATCCAGCATGCGCACCTCGCCGCCGATCCGCTGCGCAGCGCCGGTGCGGTGCAGAACGGCGCGGGCACGCTGGTGGCACTGGTCGCGGTGGCAGCGCTCGGCCATGCGCACTGGGACAATTCGCCCGCGCTATGGGGCGGGCTCGCCTGGTCGGTGCTGCTGCTGTCAGCCGCCGCGCTGTCGCTGTTGTCGTGGATGCTGCGCCATCAGGGCGCGACGCGGGTGAGCAGCCTGCTGCTGCTGGTGCCCGCGCTCGCAGCGGTGGAGGCGTGGCTGTTCTTCGGCGAGCGGCTGGGGCCGATCCAGCTCGCCGGCTTCGTGCTTGCGCTGGGTGGCGTGCTGATCGCCCGGTCCCGCTCGGCGACACCGCCGTCCGAGCCCGCCTAGACCCCGAACCTAGACAAAGCCCGCGTGGCCGGCCAAGGCTGGCGCCTATGCTTCACACCCTCCTCGGCCATGTCGCCGGCTGGATCATCTCCGTCATCTCCTCGATGGGCTATGGTGGCATCGTGCTGCTGATGGGGATCGAGAGCGCGTGCATCCCACTCCCGTCCGAAATCATCATGCCCTTTTCGGGTTATCTCGTCTCGACCGGGCGCTTCGATCTGATCGCGGTGGCGACGGCGGGCGCGATCGGCTGCAACCTGGGATCGATCCCGGCCTATTTCGCCGGCCAATATGGCGGGCGCGCCTTCGTTCAGCGCTGGGGCAAGTGGGTGCTGATCGACGTTCACGAACTCGACAAGGCGGAGCGCTTCTTCCAGCGCTTCGGCAGCCTCGCGGTGCTGATCGGGCGGCTGCTGCCGGTGATCCGCAGCTTCATCGCCTTCCCCGCCGGCATGGCGCGGATGAACCAGGTGAAGTTCCACATCTACACCTTCATCGGCAGCTGGCCGTGGTGCTTCGCGCTGGCGCTGGTCGGCGAGCGGCTGGGTGTGGCGTGGCGCACCGATCCCCGGCTGGGTGAGGTGCTGCACAAGCTCGATGCGGTGGTCGTGGTGGCGATCCTCGCGGGCGCGGCCTGGTATATCTGGCGTCACGTCAAGGTGCTGCGCCGGGCCTGACCCTCACCATCGCCTGAACCGAAAAGGGCCTCCCCAACCGGGAAGGCCCTCTTTCTTTGTCCGTCGCCTAAGCGGATCAGCCCTGACGCGCGCCGCCCGGACGACCGCCACGACCGCCGCCGCCGGGGCGACCACCACCGCCGGGACGACCACCCGACGGGCGGCCACCATAGGGACGATCGCCCTGCGGACGGTCACCGCGCACGGCGATGCGCTCGCCCTGCGGGCGGACGCGATCGCCGCGATCGGCCTGGCCATCCACCGGGCTCCAGCCGCCGGGACGGGTATTTCCCGAGTGGCCGCGGCCACCAGCCGGATTGGCTAGCGGATTGGCGACGGGACCGCGCGGCGAGGCATCGCGCGAGGTCTCGCGGTTGGTGCCGCCACGATGGACCTGACCATGCTGCGGGCGACCGCGCCCACCGCCACGGCCGTCATTGCGGCCACGGCTGCCCAGCGCATCGCGCTCGCGATCGTCGCGGCTGGTCATCGCGGGCAGCGGCAGGCGCTTCTGCTCGACGACGAAATTCTCCGGCAGCGGCAGCTCGGTCGGCTTGACGCGGGTAAGTTTCTCGACGTCGCGCATGTTGGCGCGCTCGTCCGGCGAGACGAAGGCCAGCGCCATGCCCGACGCACCTGCACGCGCGGTGCGGCCGATGCGGTGGACATACTGCTCGGGCACGTCGGGAATGTCGAAGTTGAAGACGTGGGTGACGCCGTCGACGTCGATGCCGCGCGCGGCGATGTCGGTGGCGACCAGGATCGGCACCTTGCCGGCCCGGAAGTCGGCCAGCGTGCGCTCGCGCTGCGGCTGGCTCTTGTTGCCGTGGATCGCGCCCGAGGCGAGGCCGGCGGCGGTCAGGTGGCGAACGATGCGGTCTGCGCCATGCTTGGTGCGGCTGAACACCAGCGCGCGGCCGATCTCATATTCGCGCAGCTTGATGGTGAGCAGCGCCTGCTTCTCGTTCTGGTTCACATAGGTGAGATACTGGTCGACGCGCTCGGCGGTGGTCGCGACGGGCGCCACCGACACCTTCACCGGGTTGGTGAGGAACTTGTCGGCCAGCTCGCCGATCGTCTTAGGCATGGTGGCCGAGAAGAACAGCGACTGGCGCTGCTTGGGGAGCAGCGGCACGATGCGCTTGAGCGCGTGGATGAAGCCCAGGTCGAGCATCTGGTCAGCCTCGTCGAGGACGAAGATCTCGACGTCCTTGAGCGTCAGCGCGCGCTGGTCGATCAGATCGAGCAGGCGGCCCGGCGTGGCGACGAGGATGTCGACGCCGGCCTGAAGCTGGCGGATCTGGCGGTTGATGGGCACGCCGCCGAACACGGTGATGGCGGACAGGCGCAGGCCCTTGCCATAGGTGTTCATGCTCTCGGCGATCTGGCTGGCCAGCTCACGCGTCGGCGCCAGCACCAGCATGCGGCAGCCACGCACCGGGCGCGGCTTGGGATTCTTCTGGAGGTGATGCAGCGCGGGCAGGCCGAAGGCGGCGGTCTTGCCGGTGCCGGTCTGCGCGATGCCGAGGAGGTCGCGGCCTTCCATCAGCTGTGGGATGGCCTGCGCCTGGATCGGCGTGGGCTTGGTGTAACCCTCAGCGGCAAGCGCCTGCTGGATCGGCGCGGCGAGGCCGAGGTCGGAAAACTGGGTCAAATGATAACTTCCATGCAAAGGCACGGCGCATGGTCGCAGATCATGCGAACACGCGGCGGCGGGTTCGATGACGACCCGCGTGAAATGGGTAGCCCTCAGGCAAAGCGTCATCGAGGGACCGGGCACTCGGACCGCCCATCGGGGACGATCGAATCACGCAGCGCCGGTCCGGCGGCCCACTACGGGCCACTGACGCGGGTGCGCATATGGCGTGAAATTGGCTATATTGCAACACGACTCCGGTTCCAGTCGTTCAGCGCACGGTCGACAGAAGCGATTCTGAGCAAGATCGGGAGCCCGACATGGACGGTAACGCGCCCTCGGCGGTAGTCACGACGCAAGCGATGGCCCCGGCCATCCCCTCTTCCCCACCCCCTGCCTCATCACCCGGCGTGCCGCGCCGCCCTTTCCTGATCCGCGTCGGCAAGAAGCTGCGCCGCCGGGTCGACGGGATCGTCGCGCGATCCTCCAAGGTGCCGAACGATCCGGTGCTCGACCCCGCGCTGTTCCCATGGACGGCGGCGCTGCGCCAGAACTGGCGCGCGATCCGCGACGAGGCGCTGGCGGTCGCCGGCAATCCCGACCATGCTCCCGCGCTCAACTGCATCTCGCCCGACCATCGCCGCATCGCCCCGTCGGACAGCTGGCGATGCTTCTTTCTCGTCGCCTATGGCACACGCATCGAGCGTAACATCGCACATTGCCCGCAGACGACGGCGGTGCTCGATCAGGTGCCGGGGCTCAACAGCGGCTTCTTCTCGATCCTCAAGCCCGGCACCCACATCCCCCAGCATCGCGGCGTCACCAAGGGGCTGATGACCTGCCATCTCGGGCTGCAGGTGCCGCAGGGACCGCTCAGGATGGAGGTCGGCGGCGAGACGCTCGGCTGGGCCGAGGGCGAGGCACTGCTGTTCGACGACACCTGGCCGCACGAGGTGTGGAACGACACCGACAGCGTGCGGATCGTGCTGCTGGTCCAGTTCGAGCGACCGCTGCGCCAGCCGGGGCGACTGGTGGCAGGCTCGTTCCTGGGCGGTATCCGCCGCTCCGCCTTCGTCAAGGAGGCGACCCACAACATCGCCCGGTGGCAAGAAAGCCTGAAACGCATCGAACAAGCCGCCAATTGACGCGCACACGTCTTGCACCGCGCCGCGCGACGTCCCAATTGGGGGGTATGCTGATCGAGACCGAAACCACGCCCAATCCCGCGACGCTCAAGTTCATGCCCGGTGCCCCGGTCATGGAAGCCGGCACGCGCGACTTCGCCAGCCCCGAAGAGGCCGAGGCCTCGCCGCTGGCCGAAGCCCTGTTCTCGCTGGGCGACGTGGAGGGCGTGTTTTACGGGCGCGACTTCATCTCGGTCACCGCAGCACCCGGCAGCGAGTGGCGTGACCTCAAGCCGCAGGTGCTGGGCGTGCTGCTCGATCATTTCGTCGGCGGCGCGCCGCTGTTCCGCGCCGGCAGCGCCGACGGCATCGAGGTTGCCGCCGATACCGAAGCCTTCGCCGAGGATCCGGCCGACGCCGACATCATCGACCAGATCAAGGATCTGATCGACACCCGCGTCCGTCCCGCCGTGGCGCGCGACGGCGGTGACATCGTCTATCGCGGCTTCAGCAAGGGCACCGTCTATCTGGCGATGCATGGCGCCTGCTCGGGCTGCCCCTCTTCCACTGCGACACTGAAGCAGGGTATCGAGCAGCTTCTGAAGCATTATGTGCCGGAAGTGACCGACGTCCGCGCGCTCTGATCCTTGTCCACATCCAAAACCGGAGCCTCCATGGCCAAGACCCTCGACGACGCCGGCCTCGACCTGATCTTCCGCGAAGCGCGGACCTACAACGGCTACACCGACGAACCCGTCCCTGAGGATCAACTCCGCGCGATCTGGGATCTGGCGAAGATGGGGCCGACCTCGGCCAACCAGTCGCCCGCGCGGATCGTCTGGTGCGTGTCGGACGAAGCCAAGGCGAAGCTCGCCCCGCTCGTTTCCGAAGCCAACGCCGCGAAGATTCTGAAGGCGCCGGTCACCGCGATCATCGGCATGGACTATGAGTTCCATGAGAAGCTGCCCAAGCTGTTCCCGCACGCCGATGCGCGCGCGTGGTTCGCCGGCAACCAGCCGCTGATCGAGACCTCCGCGTTCCGCAACTCGACGCTGCAGGGCGCCTATTTCATCATCGCCGCGCGCGCGCTGGGGCTCGATACCGGGCCGATGTCGGGCTTCGACAACGCTGCGGTGGACGAGGCCTTCTTCGCGGGCACGCCGATCAAGTCGAACTTCATCTGCACGCTCGGTCATGGCGATCCGGCGACGATCTTTGCGCGCAGCCCGCGGCTCGACTTCGAAGAAGCCAACCGCATCATCTGATCGCATGGGAATGCTGCTCGTCATCGACACGGCCACGGCAGCCTGCTCGGTCGCGCTGATCGAGGGGGACGAAGTGCGCCATTCCACGCGCGAGCTCGTCGGGCGCGGCCATGCCGAGCGGCTGGTGCCGATGGTCGAGGCGCTGCTGGCCCAGGCCGGCGGCGTCGTGCCCGACGCGATCCTGGTCGATTGCGGGCCGGGCAGCTTCACCGGCGTGCGCGTCGGCCTTGCCGCCGCGATCGGCATGGGGCTGGGCTGGGGCGTGCCGGTGACGGGCTGCTCGTCGATGGCGCTGGTCGCCGCAGCGCGCTTCGCCGCCGATCCGGCGCTGGAGGCGTGCGCGGTGGCGCTCACCGGCGGGCATGGCGAGCTGTTCGTCCAGCGTTTCGCCGCCCATCCCTTTGCCGTGATCGACGCGCTCGTCTCGCTGCCGCCTGCCGAAGCCGCCGCGCATGTCGGTGGGCTGACGGTGGTGGGATCCGGCGCCGCCGCACTGATCGCCGCACGCGGCAGCGGCGAGGGGGCGGGCGAGATGGTGGAGTCGCTGCCCGAGGCGGCCGACGCCGCGCTGCTCGCCGAACCTTTCCGCACCCTCGAGCCCAGGCCGATCTACGGCCGGCCGCCTGACGCGAAACCCAACGCCGCATGACCGACCGTCACGCCTCCCTGCTCGAGCTGGTGCGCGGCAGCGTGGCCGATCTCGACGAGGTGATGGAGACGATGCGCACCGCGTTCGATCCTTGCTTCGGCGAGGCCTGG
>DATGEV010000260.1:0-5299 GCA_035309885.1 Sphingomonas sp. | reverse complement strand
GCGATCCGCAAGATTACGCGCTGATAGCGCCGGCCACACGCAACAAAGCCTCGTTAACTCCTGTCACCGCTAAAGGCGCGTTGCTCTTGCCTACCAAGGCTTGAGAAGCGCGGCCGACGGGCGCATAGCGGCCCCGAAACCAGCCCCAAAGGGGCGTGACCCGCGCGAGGAGCGGACTGAAATGACGGCATCTGTGGCGAGTGAAGCGTCTTCCGGCAAGCAGGGGGAGGCGGCGCCAGATCCGGCTATCCTGCCTGAGATTGCGCGCGTCCTGACGTCGGGCGCACTGCCCGGCGAAACCGACGGTTTCAGCGACGAGGATCGCCAGGCTGCCGCAGCCTTCGTGGCGCTGGCCGCCGCCCAGCGCGCGCCGACCAAGCCCAGTTTCGCGCTCGAATCGGTCGGTAGCGAAGGCGGGCGTCGCCTGATGCGGCTCGCCATCGTCAACGACGACATGCCCTTCCTGGTCGATTCGACTGCGGCGGCGCTTGCCGCGCGCGGGCTGGCGGTGCACCGGCTGCTGCACCCGATCGTGGCGGTGCGCCGTGACGCCGACGGTCGCCTGACCGATCTCTTCCCTGCCCGCACCGAGGGCGAGCGCCGCGAATCGATCATCTACATGGAGATCGAGCGCACCGACGCGAAGGATCGCCGCACGATCGTCGAGGATCTCGAGCATGTGCTGACCAACGTCCGCGCGGCGGTGGAAGACTGGCCGATGCTCCAGCACGCGCTGCGCGAAGACGCTGCGCGCCTGCCCGACGGCGAGGGTGCGGCGCTGCTGCGCTGGTTCCTCGACGGCAACATGACGCTGCTCGGCTATCGCCGCGAGGCGGCCGATGGCACCACCCTGCAGGCGATGGGCGTTCCGCGCGCCGATCCCACGCCGGTCTGGACGCCCGCCGCCCGGGCCGCCGCCATCGCCTGGTTCGAACAAGGCCATGAGGGGCCGCTGCTGCTCAAGGCTGATCGTATCGCCACCGTCCACCGCCGTCTGCCGCTCGACCTCATCGTGCTGCCCGTCCGCGAGGGGCCGCGCGTCGTCGCGCTCGATTGCCATGCCGGCCTGTGGACCTCGGGTGCGCTCGCCACCCGTCCGGATCGTGTGCCGCTGCTCCGCCATCGCCTGACCGCGCTGGAGGTGGATCTCGGCTTCGATCCCGCCGGCCATGCCGGCAAGGCGCTGCATCAGGCGCTCTACGAACTGCCCCACGACCTCAGCATCGCTTTCCCAACTGATTCGCTGAAGCAGGTGGCGCTGACCGCAATGTCGCTGGCCGACCGGCCGCGCCCCAAGCTGCTGCTCATCGACGAGATGCTGGGTCGCCACCTGTTTGCCTTTGTCTGGCTGCCGCGCGAGGAACTCACCACCGTCCGCCGCGAGGCGATCGGCCGGATGGTGGCGGAAGCCGCCGGTGGTGCCGTCATCAACTGGGCGATCGACCTGGGCGACGGCGATCTCGCGCTGATCCGCTACACCGTCACGCTCGGCGACGGCCACGTCCGCCCCGACGCCGGACCGCTCGACAAGCGGCTGGAGCAGATGGTGCGCGGCTGGGCGCCGGCCGTCGAGGCGGCGTTGGTCGAGCGGGCTGGGCCGAGCCGGGCGGCACGCCTGACGCTTGGCTATGCCGGTGCCTTCCCGCAGGTCTATCGCAGCCGTTCCGACGCCGCCGAGGCGGCCGACGACATCCTGCGCCTCGCCGCGCTGGAGAGCGACGCCGATCGTGCCGCGCGCCTGTTCGCCCGCCCCGGCGAGGTCGAGGATCGCCTCCACCTCAAGATCTACCGCACCGGCGGCCTGGTGCCGCTGTCCGACGTGGTACCGGTGCTCGAATATTTCGGCTTCGTCGTGCTCGAGGAAGTGCCGACCGCGCTTGACGGCGGCAAGCTCGGCCATATCCACGAATTTCTGCTCGAAGCGCCCAAGGGATCGGCCGAGACGCTGCTCGCCCGCGCCGATGTCGCCGAGCAGGCAATCGCGCAGGTGCTCGAAGGCCATGCCGAGAATGACGCGTTCAACAAGCTGATCGTCGGCCTCGGGCTGGAGCCGCGTGCCGTGGTGTTGCTGCGCGCCTGGTTCCGCTATCTGCGCCAGACCGGCCTCAACTACGGCCTCGCCACCGTCGCCGATGCGATGACCCGCGCGCCCGACGTGACGCGCGGCTTCATCGCGCTGTTCGACGCCCAGCATGACCCGAAGCATGCCTCGCAGAAGAAGGCGGACGAGGCACGCGCCGCGATCGACGCCGGCCTCGTCGCGGTCGCAGCGATTGACGACGACCGCATCCTGCGCCGCATGCGCGGATTGATCGAGGCGATCCTGCGTACCAACGCCTTCTCGCGTGCGGCTAGTGAAGCGCTGGCCTTCAAGCTCGACAGCGCGGCCGTGCCCGATCTCCCGGCACCGCGCCCGTGGCGCGAGATCTGGGTCTACAGCCCGCGCGTCGAGGGCATCCATCTGCGCGGCGGCCCGATCGCGCGCGGCGGCCTGCGCTGGTCCGATCGTCGCGACGACTTCCGCACCGAGATTCTCGGCCTGATGAAGGCACAGGTGGTGAAGAACGCCGTGATCGTGCCGACCGGCGCCAAGGGTGGCTTCTATCCCAAGCAGCTCCCCTCGCCCGTCGACCGCAAGGCGTGGCTGGCCGAGGGCACCGAGAGCTATCGCATCTTCATCCGCTCGCTGCTGTCGGTCACCGACAACATCGTCGCGGACGTGGTGACGCATCCCGAGCATGTTCGCATCCACGACGGGCAGGATCCCTATTTCGTCGTGGCCGCCGACAAGGGCACGGCCACCTTCTCCGACATCGCCAACGCCATCGCGGTCGAGCGTGGCTTCTGGCTGGGCGACGCCTTCGCGTCAGGTGGCAGCCACGGCTATGACCACAAGGCGATGGGCATCACCGCCAAGGGCGCATGGGTGTCGGTCACCCGCCACTTCGCCGAGATGGGCGTGGATGTGCAGTCCGACCCGATCGTGACGGCGGGCTGCGGCGACATGTCGGGCGACGTGTTCGGTAACGGCATGCTTCTGTCGAAGACGATCAAGCTGGTCGCCGCCTTCGATCACCGCCACATCTTCCTCGATCCCAACCCCGACATGACGAAGAGCTGGGACGAGCGCGCCCGCCTGTTCGCGCTGCCGGCGTCGAGCTGGGCGGATTATGACGCGACGCTGATCTCGGCCGGCGGCGGCGTTTTCCCACGCAGCCAGAAGGCGATCCCGGTCTCGGCCGAGGCGGCCGCCGCGATCGGTATCGAGCCCGGCACCTATGATCCGACGACGCTGATCCAGTCGATCCTGAAGGCGCCGGTCGATCTCATGTGGTTCGGCGGTATCGGCACCTACATCAAGGCCTCGACCCAGAGCCACGCAGATGCCGGCGATCCCGCCAACGACGCCAACCGCGTCGACGCCATCCAGCTGCGCTGCCGGGTGATCGGCGAGGGTGCCAACCTGTCGACCACGCAGGCCGGCCGCATCGAGTTCGGTTTGCACGGCGGCCGTTCGAACACAGACTTCATCGACAATTCGGCCGGCGTCGACTGCTCGGATAATGAGGTCAACATCAAGATCGCGCTCAACGCCGAGATGACGGAAGGGCGTCTGAGCTTCGAGGATCGCAACGCCTTCCTCGCCAGTATGACCGACGACGTCGCCGCCATCGTGCTGGAGGACAACCGCCTCCAGACGCTGTCGCTCTCGTCGGCCGAGCGCGGCGGGCCGGCTGCGCTGCCGGCGCAAGTCGGTGTCATTGAAGAGCTCGAATCCACCGGCCGGCTCGATCGCAAGGTCGAGGGGCTGAAAGGCAATGACGAGCTGTCGCGCCGCGCGCAGGATGGTCATGGCCTGACCCGGCCCGAGCTGGCGGTGATCCTCTCCCACGCCAAGCTGACGCTGCAGGCCGCGATCGAGGCCTCGCCGATCACCGGCGACCCGACGCTGACGCCGATCCTGCACCGCGCCTTCCCGGTCAGCATGCAGGCACGCTTCGGCGACGCGATCGATCGCCACCGCCTGCGCGGTGAGATCATCGCCACCAAGGTCGCCAACGGCGTGGTCAATCGCATGGGTCTGGTCGCCCCGTTCGAGCTTGCCGAAGAAGAAGGTGTCAGCCTCGCGCGCGTCGCCGGCGCCTATCTGGCCTGCGACGAGATCTTCGGGCTGACCCAGCTGTTCGCCGACATCGAGGCCGAGCCGATGCCCGAAACCGGCCGTCTCGAGCTGCTCGATGTGGCCGCGCGGATGATCCGCCTGCACATCGCCGATCTGATCCGCGTGGCCAACCCGACCGCCATGCCGGGCGAGATGGCCGCCGCGCTCAAGGCCGGCGTGCAGCGGCTCGACAAGGAGGTGGACAAGCTGGTGAAGGCCGAAGTGCGCGGCGTCACTGCGCAGCTCAACACTCGCCTGCTGGAAACCGGAGCGAGCGCAATGCTCGCCGGGCGTGTCGCCCGACTCTACTGGCTGGATGGCGCGATCGCGACCGCCTCGCTCGCGGCACGTCACGGCTGGAGCGAAGTCGACGTGGTGGCGGCCTATGTTCGCCTCGGCGAGGCGCTCGGGCTCGACTGGGCGAAGGCTGCGGCCCAGCGCGCCACCCCCACCGACCCGTGGGAGCGCCTGCTCACCGCCGGCCTCGCCCGCGATTTCGAGCAGCTTCGCCTCGACTTCCTGTCGCGGGCCGGCAAGGCCGGACCGATCAAGCTGGTCGACCAGTGGCTCGATCAGCATCAGGTCCGCGTTGAACGCTTCCTGCGCCTCGTCCAGCGCGCCCGCACTGCGCCGTCGGTCGGCCCGGCGATGCTGGCGCAGGTGGCGGCACAGGCCCGCATCCTGCTCTCGCGCCGGACGGAAACGGGAGCCGAGTAAGCGACCGACAGGAGGCGAAAAGGTGGCGTGCGCCATCCCTATCTGGAGGGGGCGTCGCTTCTGCCACGAGGCTTCGGATCAGTTCCGTCCCGCAAGACGGATCTGCACGGCGTCCAGCGGGCGGGACAGCAACTCATAGGCCATGCCTGCCGCAAAGCCGGCGGCTGCGAGTCCCACGGCCGCGACGATCAGGAACTGAATCGCCGACGACAGCCGGCGACTACGCTCGAACTGCCAGGCCACGTCCGCAGCTGCCCGGCGCTGCGGGTCGGATCGCCATTCCATCTGATGCGGCATCTCCGGCACTGGAAGCCCGGTGCCGGACCATTCCACATCTGTCAGGATTGCGCCGACATCCACCACGTCCTGCGTGCGGACACCGAAATCCTGGCCGTGCCGCCAGACCGAACGGCCAACAAT
>DATGEV010000259.1:0-17597 GCA_035309885.1 Sphingomonas sp. | reverse complement strand
CCCACTTGCGGGCAGCGCACCACGTCGGCGGCAGCGCGCAGCAGCATTACCGGATCGGGCAGCACCACGAGCAGCAGCCGCGCCGGATCGAGGCCGATTTCGGCCAATCCCGGCGCATGCAGCCGCCCGCCGCGCCGCTCCGCCTCCTCCTGCCGGAGCCAGACCAGCGGCGCGTCGCCGGGTGTCGCGAGGCAGGCCAGCATCGCCGCGAACCCGGCGGCGCTGCCGGTGTCGGCGGGTTCGGCAGCAAACAGCTCGTGCAGCCGCCCGCGCGCCAGCCCGCCGCCCAGCGCGCGATCGACCGCCGCCACGCCGAACGGGGCTGGAGCCAGCATGTCGGCCGGCGCGCGCCGCTCGATGCGCGTGATGGTTTCCCGCAAGGCGTTGAGCGCATCCACCGACTCGCCTGTCCTTATGTTCACTCTATGTTCTCAATCACTCCTTCCGGGGTCGGGAGTCAAGCGGGACGCCGTTAACGCGATGAAGAGACAATGCGGGCACAACCGGCCCCGGAGAGTGCGATGCCGCATCCGGTTTTCGAATCGCTGAGGGTCATGGTCATCCGTCACCGCCTGTCGATACAAGACATGCTGATCCTCGCCGCGCTGTTGGCGCTGGGGGCGCTACTCGCCTGGCAGATCGACGTCTTCCCCGCACAGGCCGCGCGCGTGCAGGGCCGGGTGATCGAGCTTGACGAGACGCTGGCGCTGCTCGCCTTCGGCGGAACGCTGTTTGCGCTCTCGCGGCTGCGTGCCCAGGCGCGCGAGGCCCGCCGCCGCACCGCCGCCGAGGCCGAGGCCCGCGCGCTGGCGTTTGAGGATCCGCTCACCGGCCTGCCCAACCGCCGCCAGTTCGACGATGCGCTGAAGGCGGCGATCGCGGCCCCGCCGCGCGCGGGTGCCGCGCATGCGGTGCTGATGCTCGATTTGAACGGCTTCAAGCGCATCAACGACATCCACGGCCACTCGATTGGCGACGAGGCGCTGATCCAGGTGGCGACGCGACTGCGCATGGCGGTGCGCGGCGACGATCTGATTGCGCGACTCGGCGGCGACGAGTTCGCGGTGCTCTCCCGTCATGTCGCGGGGGCCGAGGCGGCGACCGGTCTCGCGCTCAGGATCATGGAGACGTTCGAGGAGATGGTGCCGGCCGGCGGCGGGCGGCACCGGCTGGGGATCGGCATCGGCGTCGCGCTGTTCCCGCAGGATGGCGACGAGGCGCGCGAGCTGCTCCGCAAGGCCGACATCGCGCTCTACCGCGCCAAGCAGGCAGGGCACAGCGCGGTCCATTTCTTCGAGCCGGAGATGGACGTGCGCCTGCGCGAGCGGACGCGGCTGGAGGCCGATCTGCGCGCTGCGATCGGCACGTCGGCGCTGCGCCCCTTCTACCAGCCGTTCGCCGACATCCGCACCGGCAAAATCCTGGGCTTCGAGGCGCTGGCGCGCTGGAACCATCCCGAACGCGGCGAGCTCGAGCCCGATCGCTTCATCCCGATCGCCGACGACACCGGGCTGATCGGCGATCTCAGCGACCATCTGCTGCGCCAGGCCTGCCGCGATGCGCGGCTGTGGCCGGGCGTGGTGTCGCTGGCATTCAACCTGTCGCCGGTGCAGCTGCGCGATATCGGCCTGGCGCACCGCATCCTGGCGATCCTCGCTGAAACCGGCCTGTCGCCGCATCGGCTCGAGCTGGAGGTGACCGAAAGCGCGCTGGTGCAGGATCTCACTGCCGCGCAGACGGTGCTGGCGGGGCTGCACGAGGCGGGCGTGCGGATCGCGCTCGACGATTTCGGCACGGGCTATTCCAGCCTCTACCATCTGCGCAACTTCAAGCTCGACCGGATCAAGATCGACCGCAGCTTCGTCGAGAGCATGGGTCACGACCCCGAGGCGGCGACCATCGTGCGCGCGCTGATCGGTCTCGGCACCGGGCTCGGCCTTCAGGTGACGGCGGAGGGAGTCGCCGACGAAGTGCAGCGGGTGCAGCTGATGCACGAGGGGTGCCGCGAGGCGCAGGGGTTCCATTTCAGCCGGGCGGTGCCGGCGACCGAGGCGCTGGCCCTGCTGCTGCGCCCCGACAGTCGCCGCGCGCAGGCCTGAGCGGAGAGAAAAAGCTCAATATGTTCCACTCCGCGCGCGCAATCGACAAGACTCGATGGGCCCTGATGCCGAAAGTGGCGCAGGAGGTTCCCATGCTCGCAGATACGCGCGCCGCCCCAGCGCTCGATCCCGTCGAATGGCGGGTGGTGGCCATCGCCCTTCAGGATGCCGCGCGTGCCGTCTGGGTGGCGCCCGAGCCGGGCTCGCTGCGCGCCCGGCTGGCCGGTCTTTATTCGCGGTTCACCGGCAGCATGCCCGCCCGCGCGCTGGCCGATCCCCGGCTCGACACGCTGCGCCGCTTCGTCCACGCGACGCGGCGCGCCCGCGCGGTAGCCGAACCGCTGGTGCCGGCGATGATCGCCTCGGGTTTCAACCGCAAGCAGGTCGAGGCGATCGCGCTGCTCTCGACCTGAGCGGAGACCGTTTGAGAAAGCGCGGAAGAGCGCTTTCCAAGTGCAGTACCGGCCCGCGCCCACGCCCAGCCACACCACATGGTCACGCTGGATAGGGTGGTTGGGCGAGGGCGCGGGCCGGAGCCGATCTCTCAGAAATGATAGGCCAAGCCGACCAGCACCTGATGCCGGTCAAGCCGGCCGTGGCTCTCGCCCAGATCCGCATAGCGATACTCCACCCGCGCCGAGACGGTAGAGGTGAGATTCCGCTCGGTGCCGGCACCCAGCGTCCAGCCGTTGAGATCCGAACTGCGGCTGATCGCCTCGGCCTGCGCGCCGATCGTGGTGCGGATGCGCTCATTGGCGTAGCCGCCGCGCACATAGACCAGCGTGTTGGGGTTGACGAGGTAGCCAGCGCGGGCGGTGACGTCGATCTGCCGCCGCGGATCGATCACCGCGGACTGGGCGCCCGCGCTGCCGTCGACCGCGTCATTGGCCGAAAGACCGATACCCGCTTCGGCGCCCACCACCACGCGCGGCGCGATCGTATAATCGTAGCCGGCGAACACGCCGCCGGTGAAGCTGGTGCGGCCATGATCGACGTCGACAGGGCCGAGCCCCGTCCTGACGTGGCCGTTGGAATTGTGGCTGAGCCCCGCCTGTACGCCGACAAAGGGCCCGTCGAAGGGCGCGGCGATGGCGGGGGCGGCGAGCGCGGTGGCGGAGGCGAGGGTAAGCGCAGCGACGATGGACCTGAGCATGGTCGAGCTCCTGAGTGGCCGGCAACGGCCTTGGGAGCGAGGTAGGGATCCGCACCCTTCCGGTTCAGTGGAATAATCTCGAACCAACTGTTCGAATGTTTGGGAATAAGGGGCGTGTCGGTCTCCGGCAGCGAGCGTGTGGATGCGGGTCATGATGACACTCCTTCGACCACCCGTTTTCTGTGGTGGTGAGTGTCATGTGGCTGATAAACACGAAACGGATAATGCCTTTATATTCCAGAAAAATGCTCAATAGGATCAGTTTGCGTCATCGTGTGAGAGTGTCCGCCGCAGCGAGCAGGCGAGGACCGCGAACCTCGATCGGATACCGGCGCAAGAAACGGAGGGACCTCCCTATCGAATAGGAGCGGACACTGTGCCTCATGCGTTTGGATATTAAGCACCGATAGATCGGTTTCATAATGAAACGTCGTTGCTCAATAGTCAGCAGTAGTATTTGATTATATCAAACCCTGTGATATTCTTGGTCGACCATCCGGAGAATGGTCGTTGGGAGAGTGGTGATGGACTATATGCATCCATCGCTGTGCGACGTCGAAACCCGCCTGCTCTTTCTGTTCAGCGGGGTGTCGCTAGCGATATCGGGAGGCGTGATCCTGCTTCTGACCTGAGCCGCGTCGCGCCGGATCGCCGACAAACGGGGTTTGGCCACGTCCCGCGCGGGAACGAAGGCCGGCGCCCACTCCCCCTTTTCGAACAAGAGGCCGCCGTCGAAGCCGGTCGCCCCTTGCCGCAGCGTCAGCCGCCGGCGGCCTTCACCCTGTCCATCGCCTCGCGTCCGATCTGGTGCAGTTCGTCGAGCGTCTGCTCGATCGCGATCTTCTGCTGCTCCAGTTCCTCGACCCGCTTGCGAACCCGCTCGGCGAGCCGGCGCATCTGTTCGACATGCTGCGGATCGGCGTCGTAGAGATCGAGGAATTCCTGGATGTCGCGCAGCGAAAATCCCAGCCGCTTGCCGCGCAGGATGAGCTGCATCCGGCCGACCTCGCGCCGCGTGTAGACGCGCGTGGTGCCGATCCGGCGGGGCTCGATCAACCCCCTGTCTTCATAGAAGCGCAGCGTTCGGGTCGTGATCCCCAGGTCGGAGGCAATCTGTTGAATTCCGCGAAGATCCCGTGCGTTGTCGTTGTCGTTCTGGTCGGGGGTTTCAGCCATTCGCCTTCGCCAGTTCCTCTGCGATGAGTTCTTTCTTGGAAAGCTTACCGATCAACGTCTTGGGCAGTTCGGCGCGGATTTCCACCTCACGCGGCAGCTCGATCTTGCTGAGCTTGTCCTCCAGGAAGTGGCGCAGTTCCTCGGGCGTGGCGGTGGTGCCGGGAAATAACGTGACGAAAGCCTTGGGCGCCTGGCCGCGATATTTGTCGGGCACGCCGATCACCACCGCCTCGGCCACCGAGGGATGCTCGTAGAGCGCTTCCTCGATGTTGCGCGGATAGACGTTGTAGCCGCCAGCCAGGATCATGTCCTTCATGCGGTCAACGATGAACAGATAGCCGTCCTCGTCGAGATAGCCGACGTCGCCGGTGCGCAGCGCGCCGTCGGCGAACACCGCCTCGGTGGCGTCGGGGCGGTTCCAATAGCCCTTCATCACCTGCGGTCCGCGCGCGCAGATCTCGCCGCGCTCGCCCACGGGCAGGATCTTGTGCGGATCGTCGAGGTCGCGGATCTCGATCACCGTGCCTGGGAAGCGGACGCCGGCGCTGTTGGCCTTGATGGAGCCCTCCACCGGGTTGCAGGTGATGATCGGCGAGGCTTCGGACAGGCCATAGCCCTCCACCACGCGCGCGCCGGTGCGCGCCTCGAAGCGCTGGCGCACGTCGAACGGCAGCGGCGCGCCCCCCGAGATCGAGAATTTGAGCGACTTGAGCTTGGCCAGATCCTTGTCGGGCAGCCCGTTCAACGCGCCATAGATGGTCGGCACGGCGAAGAGCTGGGTGCAGCGCGTGCGCTGGATCGTGTCGATCATCTGCTTGAGCTCGAAACGCGGCAGCAGCACCATCTCGGCGCCGGTATCGACCGAATAGTTGAGCACCGTGGTCAGTGCGAAGACGTGGAACAGCGGCAGCACGCCCATCGTGCGCTCCTGCTGTTCGGGCACATGGCCGATGAACTCGATCATCTGCGCGCTGCTTACCGCCAGATTGGCATGGGTCAGCATCGCGGCCTTGGGCTCGCCGGTGGTGCCGCCGGTATATTGCAGCACCGCGACGTCGTCGGGATCGAGCGGTACCGGCGTGCGCGGCGCGCGGCTGGCGATCAGCGTCCGGAAGTCGAGCTGCATCGCATCGTTGGCAACCTGCGCGATGTCCTTGCGCTTGAACAGCTTGTAGCCAATCGACTTCAGCGCCGGCAGCGCATCGCCGATCGAGCAGACCACCAGCCGGCGGACACCGCACTCGGTGGCAACCTTGGCGACCTTGGTGTGGATCGGCGTGATGTCGCAGGTGACGAGGACGCTCGTGCCCGAATCCTTGAGCAGGTGGGTGAGCTCGCGCTCGACATAGAGCGGGTTCAGATTGACCACGATCCCGCCGACGCGGAGTGTCGCGAAATAGAGGACGACGTAATAATGCGTGTTGGGCAGGCACAGGCCCACCCGGTCGCCGGGCTTCACGCCGATGTCCTGGAGGCCGCGCGCCGCGCGTTCCACCAGCGCGCCGAGCTCGGAATAGGTCCAGCGGCGACCGAGGAAATCGATCGCGATCCGATCGCCATAGACGCGCATCGCGCGATCCAGCAGATCCGTCAGCAGCCGCGGGGGAAAGGCGGGGGAATGGCCGCCCTGGCCATTCCCCGCCGACACCGGCTGCTCACCCGAAGCGAGAACCGGCGCGCTCATCAGAACGTCACGCTTCCGCCGACCGAGAGAATGACGGCATGCGCGTTGTGCAGCAGACCATCCTCGTGGATGATCGTCTGCACCGGCGTGCCGAAATAGGCGACCGAGGTCGCGCTGATGCGCTCGCTCTTGATCTTGAGGTAGTTGGCGGCCGCATCCATCGTGAAGTGGCTGGTCAGCGCATAGCTGGTGCCCGCCGCGAAGTTCCAGCGATTGCCATCGGGCACGCGCGCATCGCGGAAGCCGTCGATGATCGGCGTCAGGTCACGCTGGACACCGCCGCGCACCGTCCACTTCTGCGACACGAGATAATCGAAGCCGGCCGCATAGGACCAGGTGTTGCGGTAATTCTCGGGCACCGCCTGGTCGGGGTTGGGGCCGAGATTGCTGAGCCGGATCGCATCGAACTTGTTCCAGCCGAAGCGCGACACCTGGCCGTTCACGGTCAGCTGCGGGGTGACATGGACGCGGCCGCCGAAGATCAGCTGCCACGGCGTGGTGAACTCGGCATGGGCATTGTCGATGCGCTGGTTGGCGCCCTGTGCGACCAGCAGCGGATCGGTGATGCCATCGACGATCAGGTGACCCTTCACCTTGTGCGTGATCTTCGACTTGTAGCTCACGCCCAGGTCGACCAGGTGGTTATGGTATTGCACGCCCACCGAGTAGCCGACGTCCCATGCGGTACCCTTGAGATACTGGTGGCCGTCGTTCTGCACCGGGTTGAACAGCGGAATCGCCGGCAGCGGATCGGGCAGATAGTTGCTCAGCGTCGCGCGGATATATTCGATGTTGGGGCCCGCGCCGATGCTGATCGACTTGGTCGGCGAGAAGGCCACCACCGGCTGGAAGTCGAGCGTGCGCAGGCGCGACTTGTCGGCGCCGTAACGCGCCCAGCTGTCCGCGTCATACTTGGTGGTGAAGCTGTACGGCGAGGTGATGGTGAAGCCGACGGCCAGCTTGTCGCCCAGCGGAATGCCGATGCCGCCATTGGGCACATAGCCGTTGTGGATCGGGTTGTGCCTGTTCTGCACGCCGCCCACCGGCGTCGTCGAGGCGCCGATATTGGGAAGCGGCAGGCCGGTCAGCGCGCCGAGCGGAATGCCGGGGCGCGACACCGTCGAGTTGACGTTGGTCGAATCGCCGTGCGGCAGGATGGCGCTCAGGCCGAAATAATTCTGGATGGTGTCGATGCCGCCGATCGAGGCCGGGTTCCACCACATCTGCTGCGCGCCGCGCTCGGACACTTCGCCCGAAAAGGCGCGGCCCTCGGCCTTCACCGATTGTTCCTGAAGGTAGAAGGCGGCGGCATTCGCCTGCGTCGCCATAACGAGCGCCGAGCTGCCGGCAAAGGCCAGCAAAGCCCCCTTGCGCAGGATGGCCTTGTTCATCCTCACGATACGACTCCCTTACTGTTTGTTTTTGAGTGTGTTTTCTTGGCGCGTCAGCGGACGCGCGTCCAGGTCTGCGTCTTGCAGAACGGCACGAACACGCAGCCGCGCAGCTTGAGATGATCGGCATCCACCGGGGTGATGCGCGCCTTGTAGATGCGCCCATCCTCGGCGTTGTAGATCGTGCCGCCATCCCACAGTCCGTCGGACTGGCTGAAGCCTTCGAGCATGGTGACGCCCTTGAGCTGGCGGTCGCGCAGCTTCTCGTCCTTGTTGTTGATGTCCTTCAGCGCCGGATTGGCCTTGATGCCATCCGACGTCATGAGCGTGCCGCAGATCGACGGTCCGCAGCGCTGGATATTGACGATCCCGTGACGGGTCTCGGTCATCCACTGGCCGAGCACGCTGTCGCCGGATGGCGCGGCAAGGAACGCCGCGAATAGCATCGTGAGCACGATCCCTCTCCTTCAAATGCAACCTCAACACGGCCTTGCACTCTTTGCGGTGCTGCGGCCGCCGCCTACCGTTACGGCAAGGCGACTCGTAGACTGTGACCGAAAATTTGGTTGACGTATAGGGAAATCATCGCACCTTAAAGGCAACACGGCGCGCCCTATATCCCACGTGCCGTTCTCGGAGAGGATTCGCATGACCAACGTCGTGATCGCGGGTTACGCCCGCTCGCCCTTCCACCTCGCGAACAAGGGCGCTCTCGCCCGCGTCCGCCCCGATGATCTGGCCGCCCAGACGATCCGCGGCCTGCTCGAGCGGACCAAGGTCGATCCTGCCGAGATCGAGGATATCGTGCTCGGCTGCGCCTTCCCCGAGGGCGAGCAGGGCTTGAACGTCGCGCGCCTGATCGGGCTGCTGGCGGATTTTCCGCTCCAGGTCGGCGGCGTCACCATCAACCGCTTCTGCGGCTCGTCGATGAGCGCGATCCATTATGCGATGGGCCAGATCGCGATCGGCGCTGGCGAGGCGTTCATCTGCGCGGGTATCGAATCGATGAGCCGCATCCCGATGGGTGGCTACAACCCGATGCCGTCGCCTGAGCTCATGGCGAAGCGTCCGGGTGCCTATATGGGCATGGGCGAGACGGCGGAGAACGTCGCCGAGCAGTATCAGATCACCCGCGCCGAGCAGGAGCAACTCGCGGTGAAGAGCCAGCAGAAGGCCGCCGCGGCGCGTTCGGCCGGCAAGCTCGCCGACGAGATCGTGACGATCAAGACCAAGGGCGGCGACGTCAGCGAGGACGGTATCATCCGTCCCGACACCACCGCCGAAGTGCTCGCCGGCCTCAAGCCCGCGTTCAACAAGGAGGGCACCGTCACCGCCGGCACCTCCTC
The DNA here is from genome assembly GCA_035309885.1 of Sphingomonas sp. Lineage (GTDB taxonomy): Bacteria > Pseudomonadota > Alphaproteobacteria > Sphingomonadales > Sphingomonadaceae > Solisphingomonas. The sequence continues at coordinate 8,748 of DATGEV010000259.1, read as the reverse complement.
GCCGCTGACCGACGGCGCGTCGGCCGTGCTGCTCACCTCGGAAGAGTTCGCGAAGAAGCACGGCCTCAAGATCCTCGCCAAGATCAAGGCGGTCGGCGTCATGGGTTGCGCGCCCGAGACGATGGGCCTCGGCCCGATCGGCGCCAGCCGCAAAGCGCTGGAGCGCGCCGGCATCACCGCTGCCGACCTCGACGTGGTCGAGATCAACGAGGCGTTCGCGAGCCAGGCGATCGCCTGCATCCGTGACTTGGGCCTTAAGGAAGAGACGATCAACATCGACGGCGGCGCGATCGCGATCGGCCACCCGCTCGGCGCCACCGGCGCGCGCATCGTCGGCAAGGCGGCCGCGCTGCTGCAGCGCGAGGGCGGCAAATATGCGCTCGCCACCCAGTGCATCGGCGGCGGGCAGGGCATCGCCACGGTTCTGGAGCGCGCATAACATGGCCGAGCCCATCAAGAAGGTCTGCGTCATCGGCTCCGGCACGATGGGCGCAGGGATCGCCGCACAGGTCGCCAATGCAGGCGTCCCCGTGCTCCTGCTCGACATCGTGCCCAGGGACGGTAACGACCGCGACGCCATCGCCAAGGGCGCGGTGGCCAAGATGCTCAAGACCGACCCGGCGCCCTTCATGTCGAAGCGCGCCGCCAGACTGGTCGAGACCGGCAATATCGAGGATCATCTCGACAAGGCCGGCGAGTGCGACTGGATCGTCGAGGCGATCGTCGAGCGGCTCGACATCAAGCAGTCGCTCTACGCAAAGCTCGAAACGGTGAAGAAGCCGGGCGCGGCGGTGTCGTCCAACACCTCGACCATCCCGCTGGCGAATCTGATCGAGGGCCGCTCGGAGCAGTTCAAGCGCGACTTCCTCATCACCCACTTCTTCAACCCGCCGCGCTACATGCGGCTGCTGGAGATCGTCACGGGCCCGAGCACCGACGCGGCGCTGGCGCAGAAGGTCGAGGATTTCGCCGACCGCGCGATGGGCAAGCGGGTGATCCGCGCCAAGGACACGCCGGGCTTCATCGCCAACCGCCTCGGCACCTACTGGCTGGCGGTCGCGGTCAACGCGGCGATGGATCTGGGCGTGACGGTCGAAGAGGCCGACCAGATCGGCGGCAGCCCGATGGGCGTGCCCAAGACCGGCATCTTCGGTCTGATCGATCTGGTCGGCGTCGATCTGATGCCGCTGCTCGCCAAGAGCCTGAGCTCCACGCTGCCTGCCGGCGATCCCTATTTCGACACGGTGCGGCCGATGCCGCTGGTCGACAAGATGATCGCGGAGGGCTTCACCGGCCGCAAGGGCAAGGGCGGCTTCTACCGGCTCGACAAGGGCGCGGGCGGCAAGCGCACCAAGCTCTCGCTCGATCTGGCGACCGGCGAATATCGCCCCGAGGCCAAGCCCGAGAAGCTGCCGGGCAAGGCCGACAAGGATCTCGCCGCGCTGGTGTCGTTGCCCGGAAAGAGCGGCGCTTATGCCTGGACGATCCTCGGCAACGTCCTCTCCTATGCGGCCAAGCTGGTCGGCGAGGCCGCGGACACCATCGTCGCGATCGATGACGCGATGAAGCTCGGCTACAACTGGAAGTTCGGGCCGTTCGAGCTGATCGACAAGATGGGCCCGGGCAAGCTCGTCGAGCGCCTGGCGGCGGAAGGCCGTCCGGTGCCGGCGCTGCTCAAGGCGGCCGGGACCAACCCCTTCTATCGCATCGAGAACGGCAAGCGGCAGTATCTCTCCGCCGACGGCGCCTATTGCGACGTGGTGCGCGCCGAGGGCGTGGTGCTGCTGGAGGATATTAAGCGCGGCGCCGAGCCGCTGCTCAAGACCGGTTCGGCGGCGCTGTGGGATGTCGGCGACGGTGTCGTCGCGCTCGAGTTCACCGGCAAGATGAACGCCTTCGACGAGGAGGTCATCAAGCTCATCAACCAGGCGATCCCGCTGGTGAAGGCGCAGTACAAGGCGCTGGTGATCTACAACGAGGGCTCCAACTTCTCGGCCGGCGCCAATCTCGGCCTCGCCATGTTCGCCGTGAACATCGCGGCGTGGAGCGAGATCGAGAAGCTGATCGCAGGCGGCCAAGCGGCGTTCAAGGCGCTGAAATATGCGCCCTTCCCGGTGGTCGCGGCGCCGGCGGGCCTCGCGCTCGGCGGCGGGTGCGAGATCTGCCTCAACTCCGATGCCATCCAGGCGCACGCCGAAACCTATATCGGTCTCGTCGAATGCGGCGTCGGGCTGGTGCCGGGCTGGGGCGGCAATGGCGAGATGCTCGATCGCTGGGTGAAGTCGGGCAAGCTCCCGCGCGGGCCGATGCCGGCGGTGGCGCAGGTGTTCCAGACCGTCTCGACCGCGACCGTCGCCAGGTCGGCGGCGGAAGCCAAGGAGCAGATGTTCCTGCGTGAGGGCGACGGCATCACCATGAACCGCGATCGCCTGCTCGCCGATGCCAAGACCAAGGCGCTGGCGCTGGTCGACGGCTACACCCCACCTGAGCCGCCGGTGTTCAAGCTGCCCGGCGAGAGCGGCCGGGTCGGCCTCAACATGGCGGTGCGCGACTTCCAGAAGAAGGGCGTGGCGACCGCTTACGACGGCGTCGTCGCCGATCGTCTCGCCGAGGTGCTGACCGGCGGCGAGGCCGATCTGGTCGATACCGTCACCGAGGATCAGTTGCTCAGGCTGGAGCGCAAGGCGTTCCTCGCCAGCGTCAAGGATCCGCGCACGCAGGCCCGTGTCGAGCACATGCTCACCACCGGCAAGCCGCTGCGCAACTGAGAGGATAGAGACGATGCAAGTCTATGACGCGCCGCTGCGGGACATGCGCTTCGTGCTCCACGAACTGTTCGCCGATGATGGCTTCGGCGGGCTCAAGAAGTTCGAGGAATTCACCCCCGATCTGCTCGACGCGGTGCTGGAGGAGGCCAACAAGGTCGCCAAGGACGTGCTGCTGCCGATCAACGCCTCGGGCGATATCGAGGGCTGCACCTACGAGAATGGCGTGGTGCGTACGCCCAAGGGCTTCAAGGAAGCCTATGAGCAGTTCCGCGCCGGTGGCTGGGCGTCGCTTGCCTCCGATCCCGAATGGGGTGGGCAGGGCCTGCCCGAGACGGTGAACAAGCTGGTCGAGGAGATGATCTGTTCGACCAACGTGTCGTTCAGCCTCTATCCGGGCCTCACCCACGGCGCGACCACCTCGATCGAGGGTCATGCCTCGGACGAACTCAAGCAGGCCTATCTGCCCAAGATGGTGTCGGGCGAATGGTCGGGCACGATGTGCCTCACCGAATCGCATTGCGGCACCGATCTCGGCCTGCTCCGCACCAAGGCCGAGCCGCAGGGCGACGGCAGCTACAAGATCACTGGCTCCAAGATCTTCATCTCGGCCGGCGACCATGATCTGACCAGCAACGTCATCCACCTCGTGCTTGCCCGCCTGCCCGATGCGCCCAAGGGGGTGAAGGGCATCTCGCTGTTCCTCGTGCCCAAGTTCCTGCCCAAGGGCGACGGCACGCCGGGGCCGTCCAACGGCGTCTCGGTCGCCGCGATCGAGCACAAGATGGGCATGAAGGCCTCGGCCACCTGCCAGATGAACTTCGACGAGTCGGTGGGCTGGCTAATCGGTCAGCCCAACAAGGGCATGGCCGCGATGTTCACGATGATGAACACCGAGCGCGTCTCGGTCGGCGTGCAGGGCCTCGGCATCAACGAGATCGCCTATCAATCAGCCGTCGCCTATGCGAAGGATCGCCTGCAGGGCCGCTCGCTCTCGGGCCCCAAGCGGCCGGACCTCGCGGCCGATCCGATCATCGTCCATCCCGACGTGCGCCGCATGCTGATGACGATGCGCGTCTATGCCGAGGGCTGCCGTGCGCTCGGCCAGTGGTGCGCGCGTGCGCTCGATGCCGAGAAGCACAGCGACGATCCCGAGGTGAAGCAGCGCGCGACCAACTTCGTCGCGCTGATGACCCCGGTCGTGAAGGCGCTGTTCACCGACTTTGGTTCGGAAGCGGCGAACCTCGCCGTCCAGACCTATGGCGGTCACGGCTATATCCGCGAGCATGGCGTCGAGCAGTTCGTCCGCGACGCGCGCATCTCGCAGATCTACGAGGGCACCAACGGCGTGCAGGCGCTCGATCTCGTCGGGCGCAAGCTGCCGGCGAACATGGGCGCGAACCTGCGGCCCTTCTTCCACGCCGTCTCCAACCTCTGCGAGGATATGGGGACGCAAGAGGACAAGGCGCTCAAGGCCTTCACCGGCGGCCTCAGCCAAGCGTTCGGCGCGCTCCAGCTCTCCACTGCGACGATCGCGCAGAAGGGCATGAAGGACCCGGAAGAGGCAGGCGCCGCCGCCACCGACTATCTGCGCCTGATGGGGCTGGTCGGCATGGGCTACACCTTCCTCAAGGCCGCCAAGATCGCGACCGCGAAGCTGGCGGAAGGCGCGGGCGAGGACGAAGGCTTCTACAAGTCGAAGATCGCCACGGCGTCCTTCTTCTTCGATCGCATCCTGCCGCAGGCGACGGCGATGTTCCTCGCCATCAAGTCGGGCAAGCGCTCGCTGATGGCGCTGGAGGCCGAAGCCTTCTGATCCGCGAAGGGGCGGGGTGTCGGCTGGCGCCCCGCTCCGCTCGGGATCTCAGCAGTGCGGGCAGCGGCGAGTCGCCTAGATATCAGGACGCGCGCCCAGAAACGCGACTGGCCGCAGTTTCTCTTGGTTTTCGGCGCCCGCGACGCCATGTGCGTGAGACTGGCCATTAGTTCCCCCCCATCGGCCCGAACGTGAACAACCCGCGCATATAATTCATGATGATGACGGTCTGTGTCACGGTGTTTCCGATCGTGATGCGCGCCTTTTCGGGCGGCGGCTTGCCGTGGACGACCGGGGGATTGCCGGCGAAGCCGACGCCGTCGTGCCAGATGCTGAAGCTGCGCTTGCCGTCGCGATCGTGGATCAGCGCGAGCGCGTAGGTGCCGGCCGCCGGCGCGCGGATGCACAGATGCGTCGGGCCGAAGGGCGCCGGCGCCTCGACCACGCGGCGGAAGGTCTTGCCGGCGGCGATGAGATCGCTGTCACCGGCGAGGAAGTCCTTCGGATCGGAGGAAAAGAGCTCCAGCCGCAGCACGCCGGTGCGGTCCTTGAGCCCCTCCACCGTGACGAGGATGGCGGGGCCGGCCTCGTCGGGGCGGCATCGCCCCTCGGCGGTGCCGAGCTCGGGCGCGGGCGGGACCGGCGCTGCCGCCAGCGCAAGCAGCATCAGCGGCAAGGTGAAGAGCGTCCGCATTGCGATCAGGCCTTGCTCACCCGGCGCAGGCCGATCTCGACAGCCTGCCACGCGACCAGCGAGGGCAGGCCGATCACGACGTCACGTGCACGCTTGATCAGCGACAGCGCCACCGCCGCCTGCGGATCGAGGCCGAGCAGCGGCCCGAGCAGCACATAGCCGGCCTCCTGCACGCCGATCGCGCCGGGCACCACGAAGGCCGCGCCGCGCAGCGCGAAGATCAGGCTTTCGAGCCCGATCACCCGCCACACCGGCAGCGGATCGCCCATCAACAGCAGGGCCAGCGCACCCAGCAGTGCCGCGAACAACCAGCCGAGCAGATTGAACAGGAAGGACAGCGCAACCGCGCGCCGCCGGCGATAGATGTCGATCAGCTCGGCATGGAGCCTGTCGAACGAGATCTGTGATTTGGGCAGCAGCGCCCCTGCCAGCACCCCCGCCAGCTTGAGCATCGGCCGCTGGAGCAGGATCAGCGCGGCGGTCATCGCGATCGTCACGCCCGCACCCAGCCAGGCGAGCGGCGCGACATGATGCTCCGATCCGTTGACCAGCACCGATCCCAGCACGACGAGGCCGAACAGCGTGAACACCACCTGCCCCGCCATCTCAGTGGTGAGATCGACCACCATTGCGGCATAGACGCGCGGGCCCGGCAGCCTCGCGCCGGTGAGCGTCCGCGCGCCGACCACCAGCCCACCGACCTGGCTGAACGGGAGCAGATCATTGGCGCCCTCGCGCGCCATCCGCGCCCAGGTGAACAACGGCCACTGCCGGACAGGTTGGCCCGGCATCGAGGCCAGCCACGCCGCCCCCAATATCGCCGAGAGGACGACGCTGCCCAGGCAGAACAGCGCGAAGCCGCCCACGCCCATATTGAGGGCGGCGTCGGCCAGCGCGCCGAAGCCGACCTTGCCGATCGCCCAAAGCGCAGCAGCAAGGCCGATCAGAGTGGCCAGTGCGATCGGCCAGCGAAGGTGGGAGGTCACTTTGTCTTGGGGCCTTTCATGAATCGCAGCGCCAGCCGGATCGCGGCGGGCACCATCCGCGGCCGGATCAGGCGCGTGTCATAGGGGGCGAGCCGCCGGTCATTCTCGGTTAGGCAGATGCGCGCCAGCTCGGGAAAGCTCACCTCCACGCCCAACTCCTTCGATCCGTGGAGCGTGAAGTTGTTTTCCTGCGCCTTGCTATTGTCGCCCATGCCCTTGGCGATGTCGATCCGTTCGAGGATCAGCGCGATCCACACCGCGATCACCTTTGCCTCGAACCAGGGGCGGCGCCACCACTTCATCGTGCGGCGATGCCAGGCCACCCAGTTGACGAAGAACAGGATATGGCGCCCTTCCTCGCGCATCACCGGCTCGAACGTGTCGACCAGCGCGGGCGGGAAGAAGCCCGAATCCTTGGCGATCCGGAACAGGCCGAAGCCGAAGAAGCTGTCGATGCATTCCGAATAGCCGGTGCGCAGGAAGGCGAACTCGGGATCGCGCGGGCGTTGATATTCGGGCTCGGGCGCAAGCTCGATGCCATAGGCCTGCACCATGTCGGCGAGCACCACCTTGTGGCGGCTCTCCTCGAAGGCGTTCATCTCGACTGCGGTCTTGAGCAGGGGATCGGTCACGCCCTCGCCGAAGGTGCGCACGTTCATGCCGGCGCGGCCCTCGGTGGCGACGGCGATGTCCCAGATCGGCAGCGACACGATGCGGCCTCGCGTCTGCTCGTCGAGCACCGGCCACTGGATCAGCGCCGGGCGATAGGGATCATGCGTGTCGAGCAGCGTGCGGCAGAGTAGCCGCAGATGCGCCTCGCTGCCCAGCTCCACCGCCTCGTTGGGACTGGGGGCTTGCGCTTGGATTCTTCCCATCATGCTCATGCAGCCAGTCCCTCCTTTCGCGTGACATCGGCGAATCGACCGAGGTGGATGTCGCGTTCGGCGACGAGCGCGCGAACGCCGGGATCGAGCAGCGCCGCCAGCTCGGCGCGATAGGCATAGCCGGGGGCGGAGCCGGGATAGGCGTCCTTGGTGGCGGGATGGCAGTAGAGTTCGGTGAGGCCGGGCGGCAGGGCTGCGATCAGCGCGCGCACCCGCTCGGTGGTCATGTGCCCGCTCCAGGCGAGGCCGAGCACGCGATCGGGCACGACGAGCCCCGCCGCGCGGAAGCGGCGCGCGACGCCGCGCGCATAGGGGGCAGCGATGCGGTCGGCGAGCGTTTGCGGCACCGGCTCGATCGCGGCGATCATGTCCATGGGCTCGACCGGCGCGCGCGCGGCGGCAAGGCCGTAGCGGCGGCCGATCGACAGGATCAGCCCGGCGATCGTCGGGTGCAGATGGAAATGCTTGTGCGCGTTGACATGGTCGAGCGGCAGCCCGGTCGCAGCGAAGGCCGCGAACTGCGCCTTGATCTCGGCCGCTAGCTGGCGGCGGACCGAGGGGCGGAAGAAGAAATTGACGCCAGCCAGCACCATGTTGGTGCGGAAATGGCCGGTCGCGTCGACGAGGTCGGGCACTTGGGCGGCCGGCAGCATCGGCCGCCCCTCGACCAGCACCAGATGCAGCCCGACACCCAGCGTCGGCAGGCGCTTTGCCCGCGCCACCGCGTCGGCGGCGGCATCGCCCGCCACCATCAGGCTGGCGGCGGTGAGGATGCCCCGTGTGTGCGCCTGCTCGACCGCCTCGTTGACCGCCGTCGCGACGCCGAAATCGTCGGAGGTGACGATCAGGCGCTTCACTTCATTCCTCCCCGAAACGGGGAGGGAGACCAGCTGCAGGCTGGGGGAGGGGTAGGCGCCACGGAGGCTGTGCAAGCCCCTCCACCGGCCTGCGGCCGGTCCCACTCCCCGAGCGGAGCCCGGGGAGGAAAGAGCGTCACGCCGCCTTCTTCCGGTTGTGCAGGAAGGAGAAGAACTCCACGCCTTCGCGCAGGCGGCGCTTCATCATGTCGAAGTCGCGCAGCATCTCGCCGACGATCGCACCGATCTTGCGGGGGCGGAAGTAGAAGCGCTTGTAGAACTCCTCCACCTTGTCGAAGATCACCTCCGACGACAGGTGCGGGTAGCTCAGCTGCGCGATCTGGGTGCCGCCGTCGGTCAGCAGATGGTCGCTGCCGTCGAACCAGTTGTTCTCCACTGCCTGCTTGTAGAGGAAGGTGCCCGGATAGGGCGCCGCCAGCGACACCTGGATGGTGTGCGGGTTGAGCTCGATCGCGTACCTGATCGTCTCCTCGATCGTCTCCAGCGTCTCGCCGGGGAGGCCGAGGATGAAGGTGCCGTGGATCGTTAGGCCGAGCGCGTGCGCGTCCTTGGTGAACTGACGCGCGACGTCGACGCGCAGACCCTTCTTGATGTTGTGCAGGATCTGCTGGTTGCCGGATTCGTAGCCGACCAGCAGCAGCCTGAGGCCGTTCTCCTTCAGGACCTTCAGGGTCTTGTAGGGCACATTGGCCTTGGCGTTGCACGACCAGGTGACGCCGAGCTTG
>DATGEV010000258.1:0-3772 GCA_035309885.1 Sphingomonas sp. | reverse complement strand
AGCAGCAGCACGCTCGCGATCGACACGAAGATGTCGTTGAAGCCGGTGATGAGCCGGAAATGCTCCTCGTCGACGGTCTCGGTGCGACTGGCCCGTGCCAGATAGGCGCGCAGCCGCTCGACCGACGCCCGGTCCACCACGCCGGCCGCGATCGCCGCCTCCAGATCATCCTCGCTGTACATGGCCCACTCCCTCCTGTTGGGGGAAGGATAGGCCTAGTGTATTAATAATACAATACAGCGAGAAGGACCGGATCAGGCGCGGCCGTCGGCGTCGAGCGCATAGCCTGCCGAGCGGACGGTGCGGATGATGTCGGGCAGGATGCCGTCATTGTTGATCGCCTTGCGCAGGCGCCGGATGTGGACGTCGACCGTACGCGGCTCGATGTCCGCCTCGCGGCCCCACACCGAATCCAGCAGTCGCTCGCGTGAGAAGACGCGGCCCGGATGCTCGAGGAAGTGGCGCAGCAGACGGAATTCCGTCGGCCCAAGCGCGATATGGCTGCCGTCGCGGCGGACCTTGTGGCCAACGAGGTCCATCTCGATCCCGCCATATTCCAGCCGCTCGCCGGCTAGTGCCGGGCGCACGCGGCGCAGCACCGCCGACACGCGTGCGAGCAGCTCGCGCGGGCTGAAGGGCTTGGTCACATAATCGTCGGCGCCGGTCTCGAGCCCGCGGACGCGATCCTCTTCCTCGCCGCGCGCGGTGAGCATGATGATCGGCAGATTGGCGGTTTCGGGGCGGCGGCGGAGGCGGCGGCATACCTCGATGCCCGACAGGCCCTCGACCATCCAGTCGAGCAGCACCAGATCGGGCGTGCTCTCGCTGGCGAGCAGCAGCGCCTCCTCGCCGTCGGGCGTGCGCTCGACGTCGAAGCCTTCCCGTTCAAGATGCCAGGAGACGAGCTCGGCGAGCGCCGCGTCGTCTTCGACCAGCAGGACACGACCCGGCATGACTTATTCGGCTCCCTGTGCGGTGCTTGCGTAGGGATCGGGCCCGCGCGGGCGATCCATCAGCGTCTCGCCGGTGGCGGCGAAGAACACCATCTCGGCGATGTTGGTGGCGTGATCGCCGATGCGCTCCAGATTCTTGGCGATGAAGAGCAGGTGGGCCGACTGCGTGATGCTGGTCGGGTTCTCCATCATGTAGGTCAGCAGCGTGCGGAACAGGCTGTTGTAGAAATCGTCGACGTGGCGATCGGCTTCCTGCACCGCGACCGCCTTGGCGGCATCACGCGCGGCATAGGAGTCGAGCGCGCCGCGCACCATGTCGGAAACCGAGCGCGCCATCGCTGGCAGGATCGTCATCGGCTCGCTGTTGCGCATCTCGGTGAGCAGGGGCACGCGCTTGGCGATGTTCTTGCCATAATCGCCGATGCGCTCGATCACGCCCGAGATCTTGAGCGCGGCGACCGCATCGCGCAGATCGTCCGCCATCGGCGCGCGCAACGCGATCAGGCGGATCACCTGGCGCTCGACCTCGACCTCCAGCTCGTCGATCTTGCGATCTTCCTGGACGACCAGCGCGGCCGCTTCGAGATCGAGGCGCGCGAGCGCCTGGATGCTGTTTGTGATCGCAGCTTCGGCGCGGCCGCCCATCTCGGAGACGAGGCCGCGAATCTGGCCCATGTCGCTATCGAACGCTTTGACGGTATGGCCGGTGGTCGCCATCTCGATATCCCCAGTCGGCGCCGCCCAGCCTGTTCCGCCAAGGCGCGGAAAGATGGATGGGCGGGTGGTTTCGAACGTGCCTTGCACATCAAATGTTACAAATGCGAGTAGAATTGAATTGTCCCTGTTTTTCAATGCCCTTTGAAACTATTGAGCTGGCGGATGGCTCCGACGCGAGCGTCTGTCGGCAGGGGGATGAGGCCGCTTTGGCCAAAGCTGCCCCCGGGAGCCAGCGCGTCGGCGTAGAAGGCCAGCAGCCGGGCGATTCCGGGGACGGCCGATCCGGCGATCAGCAGCAACGGCGCGCTGGCCGGATAGCGGCCGTCGGCGATCGTCTCGGGCGAGGGACGCACGCCATCGAGCGGCAGCATGTCGAGCGTATCGCGGTGGCGGAAGGCTTGCGCATAGGGGAGCAGGCCGACCGTGCCGGGCGTTTTGGCGACGGCCTGCACGACCAGTTCCGCGTCGGCGCCATGACCGGCATAGGCGCCGTCGCGACGGACCCGGATCGTGGTGCAGTCATTTCCTCCTGCGGCACCGCAGCCGGGCGCGAGGAGCAGCGCGAACAGCCCGTCGGCGATCGCCGGGTCGGCGGCGGGGCCTTCGATCCGGATCGGCAAGGCGGGGAGGCGGGGATCGGCATCTGTCCATGTCCGCGCATGGGGTGATGTCAGCGCACGATAGAGCGCGGCGCGGCTGAGCGACAGCGCCGGGCCGCCATGCGCGGTCACCAGCACGAAGGCGGTTCGGCCGATCGGGGTACTGAGCGTCGGTTGTCGGGCGTTTGCAGCGCAGTGCGCGACTTCGGCGGGCGTCATTGCGCGGGTGAGGATGGCGATGTCCGGCCGGGTCGGGCTGGGGTGGTCACAGAAGCGCGCGATCGCGGCGCCGCTGCCGTCGGCGCGGACCAGCGGCGCGAGCACGCTCGGATCCTCGCGCATCAGTCGTTCGGCCGCGGCGGTGGAGAAGGGGAAGGCGGCGCTCGATCCCGCGATGTGGATCTGCTGGAGCGGCACGGCGGTGTCGGCCGCCTTCCGGCAACCCGGCAGCATCAGCAACGCGGCGGCGATCAGGGGCAGGGCACGCGACATCGCCCCTGCCTAGCGTGATTCCACCGGGACGGGAAATGTCCGTCGCTATTCGGCGACGGCCTTGGTGGCCGGGCTCGCCACGGTCAGTGCCGGCAGCAGCACGGTGACAGTGGTGCCGACACCCTGAGTACTGGTGATGTCGAGCCGGCCGCGATGACGTTCGACGATGTGCTTGACGATGGCGAGGCCAAGGCCCGTGCCGCCCACCGCGCGGCTGCGGCCCGGATCGACGCGGTAGAAACGTTCGGTGAGGCGCGGCAGATGCTGGGGCGCGATGCCTTCCCCCTCATCGGCCACCGCGAGACGAATCATCGAGGGCCCCCCGCGCGCCAGCGTCACCCGCACCGGCTTGGCCGGATCGCCATATTTGAGCGCATTGCCGACGAGATTGTGGAGCAGCTGCGAGAGCTGCGCCCGATCTCCGGCGACGGCGGACAGGCCGTCCTCGATGTCAAGCTCGATGCGCGACTTGCCTGTGCGATCGCCCCTGAGCGTGTCGGCGGTTTCGCGAGCCAGCGCGCCGAGCGACACGGCGTCGGCGGGCGCGCGATGCTTGTCGGCCTCGATCCGCGACAGCGAGATGAGATCATCGACCAGCCTCTGCATGCGGCGTGCCTCGCCCGCCATGATGCCGAGGAAGCGCTGGCGGATCCCGGCGTCGTCGGGCCCGTTGGCGTCCTCCAGCGTTTCGATGAAGCCGATCAGGCTGGCGAGCGGGGTGCGCAGCTCATGGCTGGCATTGGCTACGAAATCGACGCGGATCCGCTCGGTCGCACGCGTCGCGGTGCGGTCGCTGAGGCGGACCAACCGCGTGCCGGGGCCGAGCGGCTGCACCGACAGCGTCCAGTGCCGGTCCGGCGCGCCGAGGCCGATCACCTCGACGCTGCCCGCGCCGGTGCCGTCGCGGGTCAGCAGTTCCGCGGCCGCGGGGTGGCGGATGGCGAGGCGGACATCCTCGCCCACCATATGCTCGCCCAATGCCACGATGGCGGCGGCGTTGGCGCGCACCAC